>CALYAP010000014.1 GCA_944393575.1 uncultured Clostridia bacterium | reverse complement strand
GCAGCCTCAAAGAAGAGATCTGTTTGTTTTTCAGCAGCGATAGCCAAAAGCTCGCCACCGTAAAGAGCCAGCAGGTCTTTGTTAGCAGTAACAACGCTCTTGCCTGCTTTAAGAGCAGCGGAGATAACTTCCCGGGAAAGCGTGGTGCCACCAATAGTCTCTACCACAATATCAATTTCCGGATCATTTATCAGGTCATGCCAATTATCAGTCAATACCGTATCCTTAAGGCCGATATCATCAAGAAAAGCCCGTGCTTTCTCTGTAGCGATATCAGCAACAGCGGCCAAGCGGATTGCTGTGGCGCGGGCGGCGATGACATCGGCATTTTCTGCTAATACGGTAGCGGTGCCGCCGCCAACTGTACCCAAGCCAACAATACCGACCTTGATTTCTGATTTACCAACTACCATCATCAATCCACTCCTTTTTCAAAAGCATAAAAATACCCATAGTTATTATAGTATAACAGGATTTTTGCAACATGGCAATATTTCTGACAAATAAAAGCTCCAGAATCAGCTATTTTTAAAAAATAGCCCCCAGATAAGGAGCTATTTTATTCACTGCTTAAACAAATTGCAACATAATCAGTTCAGCCCCTGTTCGACAAAGGCTCCATTATGCCATACCCAAATAGATTTGAAACCAATATCGCGTAATAATTCTTTAGCATCAGTGAACCTAAAAGCCAATGCTTCTGTGGCGTGAGCATCAGCGGAGAGTGCAATGCGTCCACCGCGATGCAGCAATTCCTTGAGTAAAAAAGTAGCAGGATATGGTGTTTCTCGGTATCTACGATATATGCCACCCATATTCAACTCAAAAACCGGCGCCAACTCTAAACATGCCTCCAATGCCTCGATCGCGCTATAACGATAGCGTTTATCATCCTCATCAAAAAAACGCCCGTCAGCATTGTTTTTTACTATCAAATCAAAATGGCCAACTAAATCCGGCCGATATTTAAGTACGTTTTCCGTGCTGTTCTCATAAAACCGACGAATCATTTGATAAGGTTGACCGGCGAACATCTCCGAGATACAAGCGGCTAATTCTTCAGCACTACTATCGACCGGGTAATAAATATCATCTGCTCTGGAATGAAAATAATGGACAGCGCCAATAAGATAATCATAGGCGGAACGGTCATCCACTGGAGCACAAAAATCCTGTTCTACTCCACAATAGATATTCATTCTGCCGGCATATTCTTCTTGCAATGAGTGTACCGCTGCCAAATACCCAGAGACATCACGCACCGAACAGGGCAAATCGAACTCCGCATGACTATGTCCGGAAAAACCTAGGTCGGTAAAGCCCATTTTAAAAGCAGCCTCTGCCATCTGCTCTGGAGTATCACGCCCATCACAAAAATTACTATGATTATGCAGGTCTGCAAGGATAGGCTTCATCTCATAGTCTCCTGTTTTACCTTTTTATCAATGATATGACGGCTACCCAGTTCTTTCCTAATATCCTCCGGGGTGATGCCAGCCTCTGCCATCAATACCATCACATGATAAGTCAAGTCAGCTATCTCGTAGATCATCTCTTCTTTGCTATCCTTCATCGCGCCAATGATGACCTCAGTAGCTTCTTCCCCTACTTTTTTAAGTATTTTCTCCCTGCCTTTAGCAAAAAGGTAAGTGGTATAACTGCCCTCAGGCATCTCTTGCTTGCGGCCTAGTAATAATCCGTATAGATCATCCAAAGTAAAGTGCTCTTCGCCAGTTTCTCCAGATAAGGTATTAAAAAAGCAACTTTCCGTTCCTGTATGGCAGGCTGGCCCATCTTTTTTTACCACAGCTAACAATGCATCGCCATCACAATCCGCAGTCAAAGAGCATAAATGCTGAGTATTGCCACTGGTCTCTCCCTTGCGCCAGAGTTCTCCACGGCTACGTGACCAAAAGCAGGTGCGCTTCTCTTCCATAGTTATGCCTACGCTCTCTTCGTTCATATAGGCTAACATCAAAACCTTATCATTATCAGCATCCTGAACGATGCAAGGGATCAGCCCCTTATCATCAAATTTCAAGTCTTTAATCTCCATTAGATTCTCCTCATTCCCTTAACTTATAAACGCATTTGAATACCGTGACTGCTGAGATAAACTTTCAGCTCTTTGATATCTACCTGTCGGAAATGGAAAATGCTGGCCGCCAAACCGGCATCAATACCGGGCAAAGCAAATAGCTGGAGAAAATCCTCCATTTTACCAGCTCCACCACTAGCGATTATTGGCACATCGATCTTCTCAGCGATGGCTTCTAACATCGGCAAATCAAACCCTCCGCGCACACCATCAGCATCAATGCTATTGATAACCAATTCTCCCGCTCCTAATTTTTCTCCCTGTACAGCCCACTCTACCGCATCCATGCCAGTATCTTCCCTACCGCCTTTGGCGAAGACATGGAAATTGCCATCAACCCGGGCCACATCCATGGATAAGACAACACACTGATCTCCATACTTTTCGGCAGCAGCAGAAATCAGCTGCGGATTTTTGATCGCTCCAGAATTAACACTAACCTTATCCGCACCTGCCTTGAGGACCCGGTCGAAATCGTCCAGGCTGTTGATACTGCCACCTACTGTCAACGGAATAAAAATCTCCGCTGCTACACGCTCCAAGATATCAGTAAAAAGCGGGCGTTTTTCCACTGTGGCAGTAATATCATAGAAGACAAGTTCATCTGCCCCTGATTCATTATAAAAGCGAGCCATAGCTACCGGATCTTCAACATTTTTCACATCCTTAAATTTGACCCCTTTAACGACCTGTCCATCCCTAATATCCAAGCAAGGGATTATCCGCTTAGTAATCATACCTCTTTTTCTCCTCTCGCTACTGCCAATGCATCATGAAGACCTAGCTTACCGCTATATAAAGACTTGCCTAAAATAGCAGCAGCAATGCCCATCTCACGCAACTGTTTGATTTCTGCTAAAGAGCTAATTCCGCCGGAAGCCACGATATCTAAACCTGTTATCTGGCTCAACTGCTGATAAATATCAATATTAGCGCCGCTTAAAGCGCCATCACGGGAAATGTCGGTATAGATCACTGTTTTAACACCGTAATCACGCAGCTGCAAACAAAAAGCTATCCCCTCAATAGCAGTAGTCTCCAGCCAACCAGAGACAGCGACTTTTCCGTCACGGCAATCAACGCCAACAGCTATTTTTTCTCCATATTTAGCGATAGCGTCCAGTAAAAACTTTTTGTCTGCCAATGCGGCGGTACCTAAAATTACCCGCCCAGCACCAGCAGCAAGATAGCGGTCAATAGTAGCCATATCTCTAATGCCTCCGCCGATCTCTGCAAAAAGTTTGCTCTTTTTTAGCAAAGGCTCAATCACTGCAGCATTACCAGGATGCCCATCTTTAGCGCCATCCAAATCAACAACATGTACGCAGGTAGCTCCGGCATCGCTGAATGCAGCCAAAGCATCGCTAGGGGCCATATCATAAACGCTCATCTGCTGATAATCGCCATATTTCAAACGGACGACCCGGCCATCTTTAATATCGATAGCAGGGAATATTTTCATTGGTTTAAGCCTCCAATTCTATAAAAGCTTTTAGTATATTCAGTCCCACCTTACCACTCTTCTCCGGATGGAACTGACACCCATACACATTGCCATTATTAACAACGGCAGGAACAGCAAGACCATATTCAGCTGATGCGACTACATATTCATCGCAATCTTTGGCATAAAAAGAGTGGACAAAATAAACAAAATCGCCATCATGAGTATTTTTCATCAACGGGCAATCTTTTTGATGAATGGTAAGTGCATTCCACCCCATATGCGGTATTTTTAAAGCATATCCAGATTGCTGCAAATCAGCCTCCAGAGATGCTACCTGTCCGGGAATAAGAGCTAAACCTTGATGATGTCCATATTCATATCCCTCTGCAAAAAGGATTTGCATTCCCAAACAAATTCCCATTAAAGGTTTCCCTGAGGCAGCCTGTTCCTGAAGCAGTTTATCCAAACCTATACTATGCAAGCGTGCCATAGCATCGCCAAAAGCACCTACACCAGGCAAGATTAAACGTTCTGCCTGGCTGATTTTTTGGACATCAGAGGTCACTACCGCTTCTGCACCTAATGCTTTTAAAGAAGAGATTAGACTAAATAAATTTCCTAAACCATAATCAATAACAGCTATCATAAAATAGTTCCTTTCGTTGAAGGAATACGCCCTTGGGCGTTTTCATCGATTTTTACCGAAGCAGCCAATGAACGAGCCACTGATTTAAAGACCCCTTCAACTATATGATGGCTGTTCTCTCCGGCCAATTGCTTGATATGCATGGTGATGCCTGCTTCTCTGGTAAAAGCAAGCCAAAATTCTTTAACCAGTTCAGTATCAAAGCTGCCAATAAGCGCTGCTGGTATTTGTAGATCATAAACCAACATCCCTCTACCGCTGATATCAGTAGTAGAGAGGATCAATGCTTCATCCATCGGTAAAATAGTTGATCCATAGCGGCTAATGCCGGCCCTATCTCCTAAGGCCTGAGAAAAAGCTCGTCCCAGTACAATACCGATATCTTCGCAACTATGATGAAAATCGACGTTGATATCGCCGTCACAATGCAGATCAATATCAAATCTTCCATGGTGGGCAAAAAGCTCCAGCATATGGTCAAAAAAACCATTGCCAGAGGAAATATTTCCCTTGCCGCTACCATCAAGAGCTAATTGCAAAGTTATTTTAGTCTCACCGGTCTGCCTGCTTAGTGATGCATTTCTGGTCATTATTGCACCCCCTTTAAAATAGTGTGGGTAACATTTATCAATTCTTCAGTATCTTCCTCAGTTCCTATACTAATGCGCACAAAATTATCTATTCGTGGCGTTGAAAAATAGCGCACCAAAATGCCGGCCTCTCTTAATGCCTGATAGTATTCAGCAGCGGTTATCTGCGGATGCTCTCCAACAAAAAGAAAATTAGCGCGACTATCCGGAATAGTAAAGCCCATTTCGCACAAGGCAGCTTGTAATCTTTGTCTGGAGGCAATGACCCGTTCCCGGCATTGGCTAAAATACTCCTGATCTAGCAAACCAGCTTCACCTGCTAAAAGGCTTAAGCGGTTGATATTGTAAGGGTTAAAACTGAACTTGATCCGCCGCAAATCATCGATGATAGCCTCGCTGCCAATAGCCAGTCCGATACGGGCACCGGCAAGCGAATACCCCTTAGATAAAGTCCTGATGATCAACAAATTATCGTATTCAGCCAAGAGCGGTAAGGCATTTTCTTCGTTAAAATCTACATAGGCCTCATCTACTATCACTAAACGATCCTTATCCTGTTCTAAAAGAAACCTTATATCTGATAGCGGCAAAGCTAAACCAGTGGGTGCATTGGGGTTGGCAATAATCACCGTTCCCTTTTGTCCTTCATAATCCTCAACGGCAATCTGTAAATTTGACCGCAACGGTATTTGCGTATAAATATCTCCGTATAGGCCTGCCCATACTTGATAAAAGCCATAGCTGATATCAGGGAAAGCAACACCATCTTCACCAAAAGCTTGAAAGCAGAAGGCCAGCAGTTCATCACTACCATTCCCAAGTAAAATTTGGGAGCGCTTTACGCCATATACCTGCGCTGCCGCAGCTATCAAAGCAGTAGTATCTGGGTCCGGATAAAGACGCAGCTGGTCGCAAGCAGCATTAGCTAGAGCTTCCTTGACCTTATTACCTGGGGGATAAGGATTTTCATTAGTGTTCAGCTTAATCAAACGGGTAGTATTACGCGGTTGTTCCCCCGGAACATACGGCGCCAAGCGGTTTAACCGGCTATTGAGAAAACGGCTCATTCTTCTTCAACCGTCCTTATCTTAATACTATTGGCATGCGCATCAAGTCCTTCACGCGATGCAAAGACTTCAATATCATGGGCTGCCTTTGCCAATGCTTCCTGAGTATAATAAATATAGCTGCTGCGTTTCACAAAATCATCAACTGATAATGGACTGGAATAACGAGCAGAACCAAGAGTAGGCAGCACATGATTAGGCCCAGCCCAATAATCGCCTAAAGGCTCTGGCGCATACTCGCCTAAGAAAATACTGCCAGCATTTTTGATCTTAGGCAACCAGGAAAAGGGATTGGCTACAGCTAGTTCCAAGTGTTCAGGTGCAATACGGTTAGCAAAATCAACAGCCTGTTCAAGGTTATGAACAATGATAATCGCACCTTGATCAGTAAGCGATTTAGCAGCAATCTCTTCCCTAGGCAGCTGCTGCAGCTGTTCAATTAGTTCTTCTTTGACTGCCTCCGCTTTCTTTCTAGATAGACACAGCAAAGTAGCAGAGGCCCGCACATCATGCTCCGCCTGTGAAAGCAAATCAGCAGCAAGATAATCTGGCCGTGCAGCCTCATCAGCTATCACTAAAATTTCGCTAGGACCAGCAATCATATCGATATCTACCATGCCAAAGACTTGTTTTTTGGCAGTAGCAACAAAAATATTTCCCGGTCCGACTATTTTATCTACTGCCGGAATGCTCTCAGTTCCATAAGCCAAAGCCGCAATAGCCTGCGCACCGCCGACTTTATATATATCAGTAACTCCAGCTACACGTGCAGCAGCCAAAATATCTGGAGCAATGCTGCCATCAGCTAAGGGAGGCGTCACCATCACTATCTGTTCACAACCAGCTAAGCTTGCAGGGATAGCATTCATTAGCACGCTGGAAGGATAAGCAGCAGTACCTCCAGGCACATAAATACCCACCTTGGCAATGGGAGTAAAGCGCTGGCCTAAAATGATGCCATCACCTTTAGGAATCTCAATATTTTCTCGTATCTGCCTGCGATGATAGTCACGAATATTTTTAGCTGCCTTTTCCAAAACCGTACGGAATTCCTCATCAGTATGTTCCCAGGCAGCTTCTATCTCTTTTTTGGATACACGCAGTTTTTCGATATTAGCATGATCAAAGCGAGCACTATACTCCCGTAAAGCTACATCGCCTTCGGTTTTTACATGCTCTATTATCTCAGCGACAATCTGCTCCACTCTATCATCTTTAACACTTTGCCTCCGGGCAAGCAGTACATCCTCATTAAATTCACTACCCTCGTATATGCGAATCATTTCGCAGCCTCCATTTTACTTCTGATTTCATCGATAAGTTCTCGATTGAACTGATAACTGCTCTTATTGGCGATCAAGCGGGCACTGGAAGGAGCAATCTCCGCCACAACCACCAATTTATTTTCTCTTAGCGTGGTACCTGACTCAACAATATCAACTATTACATCTGATAGACCAATCAAGGGAGCTAATTCCACACTACCATGAAGCATGATTGTTTCTATTTGTCTGCCCACACTAAGGAAATATTCACTAGTAACATGGCAATAAGTAGTAGCCACCCGCAAAGGCCGGCTAAGATCATCATGCCACCCCTCCGGCGCGGCAACAGCAAAGCGACATTTACCAAATTCCAGATCGAGCAGCTCATAAATATCCGGCTGGCTTTCCATAATGACATCACGTCCTACGACGCCGATATCTGCTGCGCCATATTCAACATACATAGCCACATCTTTTGGTTTGACCAGCATATATCGCAAACCACGTTTTTCGTCGACAAAAACTAATTTGCGATTTTGGTTTTCCATTCCTGGGCAGGCATAACCAATATCCGCAAAACAGCGGTAAGCCTTTTCCCCCATTCTGCCAGTAGGCAGAGCTATATTCAGCATTTGTCATTCTCCTTAGTTGCCAAAATATCGTTTAACTGAACTACCTGCCTAGCGCTAATCTCCGGCGGTATATCTTTAGCAGCCAGTACTGTTTTCCCCTCTGCTAATATTTCTTGTACAGCTTCAGCTATCTGACAGGGAGTCTGATCTGTGTAGATTAGCAGGATATCTACATCATAATCTCTAGGTTGCACAAACGCCCCCCAAATATCATTGAGATAAATGGCAAATCCTAAAGCCGGCTGGCTTTTACCAAAACGTTGCAATAATTTATCATAACGGCCACCGCTCAATATCGCTCGTGGCAATCCTTTGATATATCCCTGGAAGACAATACCATTATAATACTCTAAATCATTGAGCAGAGATAATTCCATTCTTAATCTAGGCTTCAGACCCCAAACCTCACAGGCGCTGAAAACCGCCTCTAATTCGCTAATAGCGTTAAGCATATCTGTATTCAAAGCCATCGATCTCAACTGATCCAAAGCTTCATCTAACGACGCAGGAAGATCGATCAGCGAAAAGACTGCAGCCTGCTGCTTTTTAGTCAAACAAATATCTTTTAACGCAATAGCTATATCGCCAGCGCTTTTACGGCCGATAGCCTGAAGGAGGATTTCTTGAGTAGGATCATCTATCTTTAGCTCGTCCATCAAGGCTGAGATATAACCCATATGGCTGACGCCAAGAAAGTACTCCTGGTTAATAGCTGCTAAGCTCTGACAAGCCAGGGAAATGACTTCCGCTTCGGCATAGCCGGTATCTGCGCCGATATACTCTAACCCCATTTGCTTAATCTCAGTAAACTGGTTAGCTCCCGGCATCCGGCGAAAAACATGCTCAGAATAAAATAGTTTTCTAATCATTTCCTCTGGCTTGGTATCCTTAGCAATACTGATCGTCACATCTGGCTTAAGCGCCATCAAACGGCCATCAATATCGGTAAAAGTCAAAACATTATTATCAGAGAGAAAATTTTTATTCTCCCGATAAAGATCATAGGTCTCAAAATCAGACATTTTATATATCTGATAACCATAGCTACGATATAAGGAGCGTAATTGCATCGGCAGACGCTCTTCCCAGGACATATTTGGATTAGCCATATTTACGCAATAACCTCCGCCTAACTTGATGACAGTATTATGCAATACTTTATCGCATTAGTCAAGTAAATTACTAAAATAATTTATCTAAATTTAACCTAGCCATGCATGGTTCCATTGTGGCTTCTGTCCGGCCAGCTCTGCCCGCACCATAATCAACTCCCCGGCAATGCTAATAGCGATTTCCGCCGGTGTTTCCGCTTTAATAGCCAGACCGATCGGCCAGTGAATGTGATCGATCTTTTCTTGCGGAATGCCATCATTAAGCAAACGCTGGGTAGTGCCGCTGATTTTAGCACGACTGCCAATGCACCCAACATAAGTGGTATCTACCAGCAAAGATTGACGCAGTACTGTATAATCATGAGCATGTCCGCGAGTCATGATAACAATATAATCTCTTCTGTTAATATGCAAATAAGAATCTATATCCTCAAACCCCTGCATAATAACATCTTTAGCTCCAGGAAAAAGCTCAGGTCTAGTGAATTCCGGCCGGTCATCGATGACCACACAGCTAAACCCTACATGAGCCAAAACTGGCACTAATTCCTGAGCAACGTGTCCACCGCCAAAAACCAATACCCTGCCTCCTTGATGGATCGGCTCACTATAATATTTTTTATCACGGAAGTTAAAACGCACAGAATTAGTGCGCAGATGCTCTCTTATGCCATCAACATCGGCATCAATACCTATCAAACCAGCGGACTCGCTATAGAGCCCCATTTTCCAGCTATCATCATCCAAAAGTTCACAAACCATCCAGGCATCTTCATTTTTATCCAACATGGCAAGGGCTTCATCACAAATCTCTTCGACACCTTGATCGTCGTTAGCACTAATATATTGAAAAATCACTAAAACATTGCCGCCACAAATCATACCGATATCTTCAACCTGGTTCTGATCCAGGCTAAAGGCTTTAATTAAAGAACGTCCTTCTTGTAGTGCTTCGGCAGCCAATTTCTCTGACTGATACTCAACAGCGCCACCGCCAATGGTGCCATAAATACGGCCGGAATGATTAACCAGCATATGAGCACCGGCTCCTCTGGGGGCAGAGCCAAAATCACCAATAATACTTACTAAAATTACATCATTGCCAGTTTCAATATTTTGTTTGATCAGGCTAAACATTTCACGCATGAGATTACCTCCAATAAATAAAGAGTATCTTTATAGATATTACTACTTGCCCTGCAAAACATCATAAATACGATCATGCCATTTTTATACAAACTCAAGTATAAATAGCTATTTCTGCTTAAGGATATAAAATCCTCTGCTCAAAAAGAGATAAAATTAACGGGCACCTCCGGGCATAGCGCCAGCAGGTGCCCGTCAAGGCAATTATTAGCTAAAAATTATGATAGTGGCTCAAAGTCTTCCGCGCCATGTTTACATAACGGGCAGATAAAGTCTGGGGGAAGCACTTCACCCTCATAAACATAACCGCAAATCTTACATACCCAGCCTTTCTTATTCTTTTCAACTGGCTGCGGTTTCGGTTTAATATGCGAGAAGTAATATGCATAAGTTGCCGAAGGTACATTAGATAACACTCTAGCCTCAGTAACATCAGCAGTAAACAAAGTATGCGTTCCATAGTCAGCGGCACTGATAACTTTACCGGAGATGAAGGAGTTGGCTGCTTGCGGCAAATAAAGCAGTCCGTTATCGCTCCTCTCATCAAAGGTATAGTCTCCGCCAGGAAGAAATTTATCAACAGTCCGCCCACTTTGGAAGCCAAAATGCTGGAAGAGCTTAAATGGAGCCTCCTCAGTTAATACCGATAGATTGAAAAGACCAGTTTTGGCGATCATATCGTGAGTATAATTGGCCTTATTGACTGCAATAGAGATCCGTTTTGGTGAATCAGTAATCTGCATCACGGTGTTGATAATACAACCATTATCTTTTTCATCACGCGAAGTCAAGACGAATAAGCCATACGACAGCTTGAACATAGCGTCTTGTTCAATTTTTTTATCATTAAGAATGATATTGGCAGTAGTAAATAGAGTTCCGGTAATAGCTTCTACCAAACGGTCTAGATCATCCAGTTGATTCTTTTTCAACGAAGATCTTATGGTAAGTGATGGATCAAGGATTGTCATATCCTTCATTCCAGAGACAATCTCGCGCATCAATTCGCCGGCAGTAGGAGCCCAAGAGCCATTCTCAATAAAGGCTACTGTACGGTTTTGCAAATTATGAGCCTTAAGGTCTAAAAGGACCGTCTCCATATTGCAGAAGATGCCAGCGTTATAGGTTGTAGAGGCAAAAACGATATGGCTGCATCTAAACGCTTCCGATACAATCTCTGACGGATGAGTGACTGATACGTCATACATCGCGATATTTCTTACACCAGCATCAGCTAAACGTGAAGCCAGGATATTAGCAGCATTCTCGGTATCTCCATATACAGATGCATAAACGATCAAAACTGCTTTTTCTTCAGGAGTATAAGTGCTCCAAGTATGATATTTATCAATATACCAATTTAGATTTGTCCGCCATACTGGACCGTGCAGAGGACAAATCATACCAATATCTATTCCCGCAGCTTTTTTCAAAAGGGCCTGTACCTGCGTACCATATTTACCAACGATATTGGTATAATAACGCCTGGCATCAGGTAGCCATTCGCTCTCAAAATTCACTTCATCAGCAAAAATATTACCATTAATCGCGCCAAAAGTACCAAAAGCATCTGCTGAGTAAAGCGTTTTATCAAAACTATCGTAGGTAACCATTACCTCTGGCCAATGTACCATTGGGGCCATCACGAAGGTGAATTTATGCTTACCTGTATCTAAAACATCACCCTCCTTAACTACCATTACCCTGGCATCAATATCGAAATCAAAAAACTGTTTAATCATATTGATCGTTTTTTGATTAGCAACTACAGTAACACCCGGATAGCGTAAAAGCAGCTCGCTCATTGAGGCGCAGTGGTCTGGCTCCATATGGTTGACGATCAAATAATCAAGTGTTTTATCTGCTAATAAATATTCCAGATTTTCAAAAAATTGATTGCTAACAGCTCTATCTACCGTATCCAAAAGAACCGTTTTCTCATCAATCACTAAATATGAATTATAAGAAACGCCACGAGGGACTGGGAAAACATTTTCAAAAAGAGCTAAACGACGATCACTGCTCCCCACCCAAAAGACATCGTCTCTGATCTTTTTTACACAGTGCATCCTAACGCCTCCTTAAATGATAATAATTATTCCTAGTTTAGCACATTTTAGGCATAAAAGCAATTATCAAGCGTTTTTCCAGACAAAACTTAACTACAGGTACAAGTATCTATTAACAAAACTTTTCCTGGTACTTAGCAATGCATTCGTTGATTATGTCTATAGCAGCTTCCCTACTCTCTACTTCATTCACAGCAGTTTCTTTATTTTCCAGTGATTTATAAATTTGAAAGAAGTGGCGCATTTCTTCAAAAATATGCGCTGGAAGATCAGTGATATCATGATAAACATTATAATTAGGATCCTCATAAGGAATAGCAATAATTTTTTGATCCATATGCCCATTATCAATCATTGCAATAACCCCAATAGGATAGCACCTAACTAATGCCAATGGAGCTAATGGTTCGCTGCAAAGCACCAAAACATCTAATGGATCATTATCATCAGCATAAGTACGGGGGATAAGACCATAATTAGCCGGATAATGAGTTGAGGTATACAAAATGCGATCCAAAATCAAAGCACCAGTCTCTTTATCCAATTCATATTTAGTTTTACTACCCTTAGATATTTCAATTACCGCAATAAAATCTTCTGGTTTGATCCGACTAGGCAACATATCATGCCAAAGATTACCCATATATACCCTACCTTTCTAAAAATCATCTCGGTTAAGAAGAATATTATGACTATTAATTAAGTATTTACTCCTACTAGCATAAAAGAAAAACAAAAATACTAACGGCTGAAGCCGTTAGTATTTAGTTTAACCTAATTAACATTATACAGCAAGACTTTATTATGGAACAATAACACCAAAAATACTTAGATGGCCAGTCGTATCATCCATAGCGGAGAAAACAATATTTTTGGAATCACTAGCCCAACAAACATAAGAAGTTTGCCCACTATAAATATCAAGAATCACGTTTTCATTGGGATAATAAACATGCAGCGAACCATTAGCGCTAGTATACAAAACCTTATTGCTGTCTGGAGCCCAACTGACTATTTTGCCGCCGCCATTATTACTATCAACTAAAACTGGCGTAGCATTGGCATTTGTCAAATCTAACATCCATAGACCAGCGTCCTCACCACCACAGTTAATAGCTTGCCGCATACCATCATTAGCATTAGCTACAACATAATTATAGCCATATTCACTACTACGATCAGCAAAACCAGCAATAGTATTTTCTGCAGGTAAGCTTTCAATTTCACCAACAAAAACCGGTTCACTACCACGGTTAAGATCAGTTTGCCACTCTAAATAATAACCATCAGCATTAAGATAATAGGTCACAATATTATCTTTTACCCTAGGCAAAATCGCGTCATAATCTTCATGAGAAGCCAATGTATATAATGAATAGCTTCCATGGTTAGTGCCGCCATAGGCTACTTGGGGCAATGATATTCCCCCACCATAAGTCTGAGAAGTATCGCTGTGAGTAGTTAACCCATTATTGGCAGGAGGAATAGAATCATTATTCTCTGGATTCGTTTGTGCATCAGAATCGGAATCAGGATCTGCCTGTGGATTATTAGCGTCAGTCTGTTCTGGATCTTGTTGGTTGGCATCATCAAGATCTTCAGAAGGATTATTCACATCAGGAATATTAGTGTCTATATCATCAGGAGTGATCTCAGCAATAGGCAGACCTGGATCATCAGGAGAATCAGGTGATTCAAATAAACCACTAAAGCTTACTGCCAAAAATAAAGCAGCAGCGCTTACAACCAATGAGACTCTCCTGAAAGTTTTCCGTTTAGGTGAAGCAGTTTTCAATGGAACAACTTTCAGATCATTTACCGCGGACATCACTGTTTTGCTCAAATCCTCAGGAACTACCACATCCGGCAAAGTAGTTTTCAACATCTGATCCAACTCTACATATTCCTGATAAAGCTGAGCACAAGCCGGGCAAGTGGATAAATGCGCATGCAAAACTTCCTGTCCCGCTTCGGACAGGTTATTATCAATAGCTTTTTGTATTAAGATTTCGATATCTTGGCAATTCATCATTATCGATCCTCAAAACCAATTGATAATACCGCGCATATTGTTACTTTTGATACTCTTTCAATGCCTTTTTCAGCATTGCTCTACCGCGGAAAAGGCGTGTTTCAATCGTCGAAACCGGAAGATCAAGCTGCTCTGCTATCTCCTGATAACTCATGCCTTCCAAATATTTCAAAATCAAAGGAAAGCGGTATTTCTCTGGTAGTGATTGCAGGGCACCATTGATCGCATCGCCTAATTCCAATTGCTCATAACGCGCTACCGGACTTCCTTCATCGGAAGTATCACTAGCAGCCAAATCATAAACAGCTTCCAAAGGAGTTGTTTCTTTAGGCCGTTTATGCAAGATATTAACACAAGTATTATGAGCCACTCGATACATCCAGGGGAAAAACCGCCGCGAAGAATCAAAGCGGGATAATTCCTGATATATACGGACAAACGCCTCCTGCGCCATATCTCGGGCTTCGTCATAATCACCGCCCAGACGATAAGCTAAAGCAAAAATTTGCTTTTGGTAACGTTCAACCAATATGGCGAATGCTTCGCTTTGCCCCTGCAAAACCAGCACTACTAATTGTTCATCGCTAAGATGTTGCATTTGCAACCTCCACGATTCATAATAATTACAATCTTTATCAGTAAAAACTTGCATAAAAAGATATTAATTAGCAAGAATTTTTTTCTTAAATCTTTTTTGGCTATAGTGCATGAAAGTATCCACTATAACCAAGCCTCATCATTAATCCTAAATACCTCTAAATTTTATCATACCCATAGAAATAATTATAGTTTTTTTAGCTACTGGGATAAATTAGTTATAAAAGGCGGAATTTGTCGTTAAAAAATTCAGCAAAAGGGCAGGTTATCTTGAACACAAAAATGAATATTTCCGCATGACAGATCTACTTACAGGACTAATGTCCAGACATCAATTACATATTGCTCTACCAGAACTAGCGGCTGAAGCACGTCCAGCCAAACCGCTAACTCTGCTACTGCTCAAGCTGCGCGATTTTGAATTATGGCAAGGGCGGCTCACCCCTCTGGCAGCAGACCATTTGCTTAAAATAACGGCTGATATTATTAGCAATACTGCCCCTAGATCAGCGATGTGCGCTAGGTGGAGCGATTCTATTTTTGCCATCTTACTCTCGTCTACTCCACTATGGCAAGCAGAATCATTGGCGGAAGAAATTCGTGAAGCCGCAGCCGCAACATCAATTCCAGCTATTTTTGATTATCAGGGCATGGCTCTGGATTTTTGCTATGGGGCAGCTTGCTCGCCACCAGTGGAACATACCCGACTGCCGGCAGCCGCAGAGGAACAACTGCGCCATGCTGAAGGAGGAATCTTTGCAGAATTGATGTTATCTGCCCCGCCTTTGCCAGATGTACCAACACTTAATGCTTATATCCATCTAGCCAGCCGCTATATGGCCTCAGGGGATCCTTACCTGCGGCGCCATAGCCAAATGACTGCATCTTATGCCTTAGAAATAGGGCGGAGATTAGGATTCTCTGCCGCGCAACAAGACGAATTGCGAATAGCCGCAGCCTTAGCTGATATTGCTATGGCAGAAAGTGCTGGGGCAGCTCTTCATAAACCAGGTCCGCTGACGCTTTCTGAATACAAACGCATCCAGCGGCATCCCATTTTAGCCGCTCAGCTATGTGAAAGCCTTTTTCTGCCGCAAAGCACGGTTAATATTGTCCGTTGGCATCATGAAAATTTAGATGGCAGCGGCTATCCAGACGGCCTGTCCGCGGAAGATATCCCACTAGACGCATCGGTACTAGGGGCAGCAAGTGCCTTCTCGGCAATGCTATTACCGAGGCCATATCGGCCGGCTAAAAAAATCTTTGCCGCTAAAGCGGCAATGAAAAGCGACTATTGGCCTGAGATCGTTTTACGTGAGCTCAAAGCCATTGTCTAAATTATGAATAAGATGATAAAAATAATTCATTGATGCTTATTATATATCGGCAATCCAAATACGAGTACCTATTTTTTCTAACTTTTCAACAAATCCTTCATAACCACGTTCGATATGATGCAGGCCGCTGATCTCGGAAATGCCTTTTGCCATTTGAGCAGCAATAACCATAGCCGCCCCCGCCCTTAGATCAGTGGATTCGACTGAAGCTGCCTCTAAATGGCTGACGCCATTGATCACGGAACTACTCCCTTTGATTCGGATATCTGCACCCATCTTACGCAGTTCAGCAGCATGCATAAAGCGATTTTCAAAAACAGTTTCTGTAACGATAGAGGTCCCTTTACATACAGTAAGCAAAGCCATCATCTGGGCTTGCATATCAGTGGGAAATCCAGGGTAAGGAAGCGTTTTGATATCTACAGGAGAAATCTCTTCCGGACCTAAAATATGAATACTATCAAAACCAGTCTCAATAGTGGCGCCGATCTCAGATAGTTTAGCAGTCAAAGGCTGCAAATGCTCTGGCAGGACATTGTTAAGAATTAATTCTCCTCCAGTAGCAGCAGCCATACAGAGAAAACTGCCAGCCTCGATGCGGTCTGGGATGACAGTATGACGGGCTGGTTTCAAGGAGCTAACACCCTCAATACGGATAGTATTGGTACCTGCACCCTTAATATTAGCACCCATTACCCCCAGCATATTAGCCAAATCAATGATCTCTGGTTCATGAGCAGCATTATCGATAATAGTGGTGCCTTCCGCCAAAGAGGCAGCCATCATAATATTTTCTGTGGCACCTACTGAAGGAAAGTCTAGATAAATACGGGCACCTTTTAATTTATCGGCATGGGTTTCGATAAACCCATGGCCGATATTTATTTCTGCACCTAGTGCTTCAAATCCCTTAAGGTGCAAATCTATCGGCCGCGCACCAATCGCACAACCGCCCGGCAAACTCATCTGCGCCTTACCAGTTCTGGCTAGCAATGGTCCCATAATAAGGAAGCTAGCACGCATTTTACGCACCAATTCTCCAGGTGGCTCTACTGCGTCTAAGTTAGAGGTATCAAGAATAAGCTCGCCATTATCAAAATGGGTCTTAGCGCCAAGATGTTCCAAAACCAGGCACATCGTCCGCACATCCGATAGATAAGGGCAATCATCTATTATGGAAACACCATCAGTCAATAAGGTAGCAGCTATCAGCGGCAAAACTGAGTTTTTAGCACCACTGATATGCACCTCACCGAAAAGGCGATTTCCTCCTTCGATCAGAATTTTTTTCAATTCAATTCTCCCTTTGGCTTATTTTTCTATTAACCTATAACAGAATATATATTCAAGGTTGAAAGAATTTATCCTGCAACCTCTTAAGCAAGCTGATTCAGACTGAAGAGTAACGCATCTTTTTTTCTCTATTAGCATAGTATCGGACAGGGGGTGGAAATATGCGTTTTCGTTTTCGCTTAGATATCAAACGCGCCATCTTGGTGTTAATGACAATAACAGTTCTGATCTTGATAGCAGTTAAAATAGGAGAACAAGATCAGCAAGAAGAACTGCCCCCAGAAACTTATATCACTATTGTCAATAAAGATGGTGAAAATGAAAAGATAGAGTTGGAACGCTTCGTCATGGGTGTAGTAGCGGCAGAAATGCCTGCTTCTTTCGAAGATGAAGCATTAAAAGCACAGGCCATAGCAGCCAGAACTTATATCCTTTCCCATTGTGAGCCTTACGGCCAACCCAGACATGGCGAAGCTGCGGTGTGCTGTGATTCTACCCACTGTCAGGCTTATGTAGATGAACTGGAATTACGGGTGAGGTGGGGCGAAAACTATGATAAATATTATGCCAAAATAGCTGATGCGGTGCTTGCCACCAGAGGAGAAATTTTATTTTGGCAAGATACTATCGCAGAGACGCCATTTTGCTCTACCTGTGGGGGAAGAACAGAAAACGCAGAGGCCTGTTGGGGCCAGGCTCTTCCCTACTTAGTGGCAGTAGACTGTGATTATTGTGGACATTCGCCCAAATTCAGTAGTTATCAGCGTTTTACCCTAGCTGAAGCAGCCTCTTTATTGGCAACCGATATTGATAAATTATATAGTATGCAGGTTGAAGCATATACCCCTGGAGATAGAATTAATACCCTATCTATTGATGGCACTTTGTATAAAGGAACAGAATTACGAACCAAGCTATCACTTAACTCTGCTGCTTTTAACTGGCTTATTATTGGTGATAATATTGTTTTTACCACTATCGGCTATGGCCATGGGGTGGGTATGTGCCAATATGGAGCAGATGGCATGGCCAAAAGGGGATATGATTACCGGGAAATACTCCAACAGTACTACCCCGGAACCATCATTCATAAAGATGAGACTTAGAATATACCACACATTAATATAAAAAGCCGTTAAACGAAAACTATTAGTTTAACGGCTTTTAGATAAATTAAGCTATTTTATCTACTATTCAGTAGTATTGGCTGGATTCTCTAGGTCATCAGAGTTGGCATTATCGTTCTGTCCAGCAGCATCATCACTTCCTGAGGTATCATTGGCAGCATCATCAGTGGTATCAGTGGTATCGTCACTATTGGTAGCGTCGTCACCATTGGTTGCATCATCACCACTAGCATCTTCCTCAGCATCAGGATCATAGTATTTAAAATCATAATTAATCTGGATATCAGCTGCGTCATATGCCTCGGCTAGCATCTCATCCAACCTAGTATAAACATCATCATCACTGACTGTTTTCAGACTATCGGCAACGATATCTTTTACCGCATCATAGCCGCTACGAATATCGTCAAGTTTGATTATATGGTAGCCAGCACTACTCAATACTGGTTCTAAAGTATAATCACCAATATTGGCAAGAGCATAAGCAGCGTCTACATATTCAGTATAGTAGCTGTTTTCAGTCCCGACCTCATCGCCATAAACATTGATATAAGCATCGATGACGCCACCATTGCTAGCAGAGCCATCATCCGAATATTCTTGCGCCAGCTCGGCAAAGTCAGCACCGTCATTGAGCTGAGCGATAATATCTTCAGCTTCAGCTCTTGCTTCAGCAAGCGCTGCTTCATCGTTAACATCACACTGGATTAGAATATGAGAAGTGGAGCGCCCATCCCACAGAGCAGGATCCTCATTATAGGCGGCCTGGATATCTTCCTCAGAAACTTCGATCTCGGCAAGCATTTCCTCCCTTACTTTTTCTATCAACTGGGTTTGGAGATCACTGATCTGAATCGCACGATAATATCCCCAAGGGAGAAGATCTTTCATGTAATTATCTTCGTAAGTTATCCCATATTCATTAGCTAATTGTTCAATAAGAGAGAAATTAACCGTATACTGCCAAGCAGTGCTTTCAAACATCGCTATAGTATCACTGGCGCTTTCTTCATCATTGAAGTCAATCCCCATATAAGAATAATAAACGTTAGAATAATTACTTAAAAAGATATTGCTAAAGAAATAATCATATTCACTCTGATAGACATCAACGCCATTGACGCTACCAATAACAGCACCTTTATCAGAAGAATCACTGTCACAGGCAGCAAAGAGGCACATCACCACAAATAACATTACAACTAATGTTTTTTTCAAGAATATCATCCTTCCTCAATTATGATTATAAAAATTGCTGCTAATAGCTTTATCATTATAGCACAGGCTTTGTGACAGGAAAAGAAAAACTTTATGACTATTTGTTCACATTACGTTCAAGTTCGCTTAGCATGCTGATCAACATATCGGTTCTAGAAGAATCCTTAGTATCCATTCCAGCAGTATGCAATTTAATAGCAAAAAACTTTTTATTGACAAAGGCTACCTTATCCTTCCAATGTTCTAATAGTGACAAAAGATTTTCGCCGCTGACATGATGCTCATCGGCAAATTTAACCTCGATATAATCTGCTTTTTGGATAATAGAGACTATTTGTAATTTTTTACCTAGGACTTTAACTTTTCCTAGCTTACATAAATTAATAACGGTATCAGGTAAATCACCATACCGATCCCGCAGCTCATCGGCTAGGTCGTCAATATCCGTATTGCTTTCTGCAGCAGCCATACGCTTATAAATCTCTACTTTTAGCATGGAATCCTGAACAAATGCATCCGGGATATAAGCATTGAGATCCAGTTCCAACAACGTAGATATCTCTTGCTGGGGAGTTTCTTTTCCTGATGCTTTAAGCATCTCTTCCTCTAAAAGTTTGCAGTAAAGCTCAAAACCAACGGCCATAATATGTCCATGTTGCTCGGGGCCAAGAATATTGCCGGCACCGCGTAGCTCAAGATCGCGCATGGCAATCTTAAAGCCCGAGCCTAATTCAGTAAAATCACGAATAGCTGTCAAGCGCTTTTTAGCAATATCATTAATCAGCCGCTCCCGCTTAAAAGTGAAATAAGCAAAAGCTTGTCGTTCTGAACGCCCTACCCTACCCCGCAGCTGGTAAAGCTGAGAAAGGCCAAAAGTATCGGCATCATCAACAATCAGCGTATTAACATTAGGGATATCCAGGCCACTTTCAATGATGGTGGTACATACTAAAACATCTGCTGATCCAGCGATAAAATCAAGCATCGCCTGTTCCAATTCTTTTTCCTTCATCTGGCCGTGTGCCACTGCGATACGGATACCGGGCAAAATACGCTGTAATTCTTCTGCGACATTATAGATATCAAATACCCGGTTATGCAGGAAGAATACCTGGCCCCCTCTTCCTACCTCTCGGGCAATAGCATCGCGGATTAGCCGTTCATGATATTCTACTACATAAGTCTGCACCGGATGTCTATCCGCAGGCGGAGTAGTAATAATGCTCATATCCCGCATGCCGACCAATGCCATATGCAAGGTGCGTGGAATCGGCGTGGCCGAGAGAGTCAAAACATCTACCTGCGTTTTCAGTGCTTTGATTTTCTCCTTATGGGCTACGCCAAAACGCTGTTCTTCATCAACTATCAGCAAACCTAAATCCTTGAACTTGATATCCGCTGATAGCAGCCTATGTGTGCCAACAACCAAATCCAGCTCGCCAGAGGCCAATTTGCGCACTGTCTCTTTTTGCTCTTTCGGTGAATAAAATCTTGATAAACAAGCATAGCTAACCGGGAATCCGGCAAAACGTTCAGTGATTGTATGATAATGCTGCTGGGCCAAAACCGTGGTAGGCACTAAAATGGCAACCTGCTTGCCATCCATAACAGCCTTGAAGGCCGCGCGCAAAGCGATCTCTGTCTTACCATAACCCACATCACCACAAAGAAGACGGTCCATCACCTGTTCTGATTCCATATCTTTCTTGATCTCAGCAATGCTGGTTAACTGATCTTCTGTCTCTACATAAGGGAAAGCATCCTCAAATTCTCTTTGCCAGGGCACATCAGGAGAAAAAGCATACCCCTTTGTCTGCTCTCTGGCAGCATATAACTTAAGCAGGTCTTCAGCCATTCTCTGGACAGCAGCACGAACCTTAGCCTTTGTTCTGCCCCACTCACTACCGCCTAAACGGTTGAGTTTAGGCGCATTGCCTTCATTACCCACATATTTTTGGATCAGGTCTAGCTGATCAACTGGTAAATAAAGCTTATCTTCACCTTGATAGCGAATCAGCAGATAATCGCGCTCAACATCTCCTACCTTGAGGCGCTCTACGCCCATATATTGGCCGATACCTTGATAGATATGGACCACATAATCACCAGCACGCAAATCAAGGAAGTTGGCTATTTTTTCCCCACCCTTATAGGTGCGGCGCTGTTTTCTTCGTCCTTCTTTAGCAAAAAGCTCCTTCTCTGTAACCAAAGCAATTTTCAGTTTTGGACTTTCGAAGCCGCTGTTAAAGGCTGCTCTGACAATACTTACCCCAGATAGTCCTAACTCGGATACTATTTCTTGAGCTCTGTGATAGCGAGTTTCAGAGCTCACCGCAATAAAGATATGGTAACCGGCATGATAAAACTCCTTCATATCTTTAGCGAAGCCTTGCGGATCACGAGCATAATTAGGTAATTCACGGGCCAAAAATGACTGTTCCAAAGCAGGAGTGATATCCCCAGTCTGAGGGCTTAATTGACATAGCAAAAACAGCCTATGCCTACAGAACCCCTGATATAATTCCTGATAATCTAAAAAATTATGATAAAACGATGGTAATAAGCGTCCTTGATCCAAAAGGTCAAAATAGCGGGTATTGCGTTCATTTTTGAGATCTTCAGATACTTGTTTGATCTGCTGCGGCTCAGAGAGAATAATAACTCCATCAACAAGATAATCAAAAATACTGCCAGCATCATTATAGAAATAACCCATCAGTGATTCCATCGAGTTATCCCAAATAGCCTCATGCAAGTGTTCTAATAGCGGATTAAAAATATCACCAAGTCTTTTCTTATCTTCGCCATGGAGGCGCTGTTTAGTTTCTTCCAGTTCCTGTTCCAACAGAAGAGCTGCTTGACTGCGTGCCAAATCATCTACCGGCAGCTCGCGGGCCGGAGCAACGGTAATTTGCGATACCTGTTCAGAAGAAAGTTGTGAATCTGGATCAAAAAAGCGAATTGTTTCAATCTCATCATCAAAGAATTCAATACGATAAGGACGGCTTTCAGTAATAGGGAAAACATCAATAATGCTACCTCTAAGGCTGAATGATCCTGGTATTTCAGTCAACGCTGTCCGCTCATACCCCATATCGGCAAAACGGGTAGCCAATTCGCCCGGATCAAAAATATCTCCCGGCGCCAGTGTCAGATGATGGCGCAAGAAAACCTGCGGCGGCGTCAAACGCCTGGTGATGGCATTAACACAAGCTACTACCAATATTTTTTCTCCACGTGCTAAGCGGGATAACGCATCAACCCTGGCGGAGACTAATTCGATATTATGAGCATAAACTTCGAAAGGCAGCAGTTCCAGAACAGGAAAATGCAGTACCTTCTCACCCAGAAAAGAACGCAAATCATCTGCCAGCGCGATAGCTTCACTCTCTTCTGCAGTAACGATCAAAAAAGGCTGAGCCATATCAGCAAATAAAGCCGCAGTCAAGGAGGCCTTGGCCGGCTGGGGCAATCCAGAAAGCACTGAAATTTGCTTCCTTTTGATGGCATTCAATATTTTTTGATATTCTATTTGCTGATGCCAAGCATCAAATATACGCTGCATATATCCTCCTAATAAATGTGCTTTACATCAATGCGTCTAGTCTATATAAAGGAATTGTATCCACGCAGAATTGGTGCGATTCCTAAAATCGCACCCCCTTAATTGCTGTAATACCGCACCATAATAAAACTGTTTAATGATATTTTATCCCGCTTCTATTTTAATTGTCTCCGTCATTTTCCTGTGCCAGAAGCGGTTCCAAGCAATTATATTTATTCATCGCAGCGTCAATTCCTTCTTTTACCCAACAAAGGGCTCCCTCTGCTGCTACATTAAACGTCTTGGCGAAAGCAGGTATTTCTTCTCCTGTAAATGGGCCTATAACATGATCCACCGTATTAAATGCTGCCTCGCCAATGCCGATCTTGAGGCGGTTGATGTTTTTGGTGCCAGTTTGTTCAATGATCGATTTCATTCCATTATGTCCACCGTCACTGCCGCCCCGTCTAAAACGTAAGGAGGTCGGCGGCAAAGAGAGATCATCCAGAATAACCAGAATGTCGGTATAATCGACTTTATAATAATGGCACAATCTAGCTACAGGAAAACCACTTAAGTTCATATATAATTGCGGCTTGGCCAAAAGGACCTTTTCTCCGGCCACAGCGGCAATAGTCACTAAGTTGTCCTCTATCTTTTTATCAAAAGAAAGATTCAACTGAGCAGCCAAGCTGTTTAAAGTCAAAAAGCCGCAATTATGCCGGGTAGTTGCATAGCGCATTCCCGGATTTCCCAACCCAAAAATAATCTTCATGAGGATATTTTATCATATAGTATAGCGAGAAAAAAGCATATATCGCACTTTTTCTCCATATATTTTTGCAAAAGAGATATGGGAGTGTGAACAAAAATGGCTGAAAAAGTTGTCAGGGATATCAGTACCAGAAAAATCATTGGTATGCCGGTATATAGCTGCAATGAAGGATTATACTTAGGAAATATCCGTCAGCTCTTAGTGGACGTCAAGGCTTGTGCTATCCAGGGATTTATTTTAGAAAGAAGGCGCTTGGGCAAGGACGAGCGGATTCTCCCTTTTGAAGCAGTTTATAACTTCGGTGAAGATGGGGTAACCGTAGAAACCGCCACTTGTATTGAAAGAAGAGGGCAAAGCAGCAGGTTTATCCGCGCACTGCGCCATCCCGTGAGTATTATAGGCTCCCGTGTGTTTACCACAGGAGGCAGAACATTAGGCAAAATAGAGGAATACCGCTTTAACAGCGCTACAGGTAAAATCAGTGGCCTGGAAATAGCTCCAGATGGATTTTTCAAGGTGCGGTCGCTGGTCAATGGCGAACATATTATCGCTATTGCTGGCCGGACAGTTATGCTCAAAGATGAGGCAACTGATGATGCTATGGATATCGAGAACACCTTTTTAACCAATATGGGTAATGCTGCCGAGACAGTCAAAGAGAAAGCATCGGAATTTATGAGCAACACCGCAGATATGACCAAACGTCTCTCTGCCAATATCAACGAGAAAATGGAAAAAATGAAAAAAAGAGATGCCGATTTCAATGAAACTACTTCATGGGAAGAAGAGCAAGAAAAAACGGTTTCTCCAAACGCTACTATTTCATCAGCTAATAACCAAGAAAAATTAGATCACCCAAATGTCCCACAACAAAATCCCGACCAAGCTCCACTTAAAGATGAAATCGCTATCGATGAAGATGCGGTTTTAGAAAAGCACGTTTTGACTGAAGGAGTTGATGAAATAGATGACGCCGGGATAGATAATCCCGACGCCAATAATATTGCTGAAAGTGATCTAAAGCAGAAATTAGACTGATATCTACTCGTCAAAAAGACGGCTTACAGAGAGATTTTCGTGGACTCTAATAATAGCTTCTCCTAAGAGAGCTGCCACTGACAGCACCTTGATCTTGGAAGAATATCCTTGGCGCTGATGATCGATCGGGATAGTATTAGTAACTAAAACCTCGCTGATCTCAGAATTTTCCAGGCGTTCCATGGCAGGCGGCGAAAAGACTGGATGAGTACAGCAGGCATAAATATCTTTAGCTCCCAGATCTTTCAGCGCCTTGGCTCCCTTGGTAATAGTTCCGGCAGTATCAATAATATCATCGACAATGATAACATTTTTATCTTTGATATCGCCAATAACATGCATGACTTCAGACTGATTAGCTTCTTTGCGGCGTTTGTCGATAATAGCTAAGTCAACGCCTAGTCTATTAGCCATATTTCTTGCTCTTACTACACCGCCGACATCAGGAGAAACAACAACTAGGTTGTCCAGACCAATATTTTTATAGTATTCTGCTAGTAGAGGCACTCCTGGCAAATGGTCTACGGGAATATCAAAAAAGCCTTGGATAGCTCCAGCATGCAGATCCATAACAATGACCCTATCAGCACCAGCTGCTGAAATCAAATTAGCGACTAACTTAGCGGAAATAGGATCGCGGGCTTTGGTCTTTCTTTCTTGACGGGCATAGCCATAATAAGGAATAACCGCAGCGATACGCTGTGCTGAAGCGCGGCGCATAGCATCGATCATAATTAACAGCTCCATTAAATTATCATTTACCGAGGCACAAGTAGGCTGAACAATAAAAACATCACAGCCACGTACGCTCTCACCAATCTCTACTGCGATTTCACCATCGGCAAATGTTTTGACCTTAGCTATCCCCACTGGGATGCCAAGGTATTCGGCGATCTCTTCTGCCAGTGGACTGTTAGCATTACCTGTGAATAACTTCATCTTGAAGCTGCTCATCATGACTCTCCTTCCAGTATTTCTTGCAGTATAACTAAATAGTATATCAACTATATTTTTATTCACTATTTAAAGTTGATTTCCTTTACTATTCGTCATTATTTTTATAGCGCGGATCTTTAGCTTCCGTCCAACCCTTGATATTACGCTGACGACCGCGAGCGATGGCTAAAGAATCTTCCGGAACATCTTCGGTTATAGTACTACCAGCTGCTATAGTTGAACGGTGGCCAACAGTTACCGGAGCCACTAAATTAGTATTACAGCCAATGAATGCTTCATCCTCAATAGTGGTGGAATATTTATTTTTGCCATCATAATTACAGGTGATAGTGCCGCAGCCTATATTGACTCCTTCCCCAATCTCAGCATCACCGATATAGCTTAAATGAGGTACCTTAGAGCCACTACCCACGTGGCTCTTCTTAATTTCAACAAAGTGTCCCGCCTTAACCCCATTCGCTAAAACTGTCCCCGGGCGGAGATAGCAAAATGGGCCAACCTCACAATTATCGCCAAGAACGCTATTACTAATCTTGACGGATGGGCCAATATGACACCCACTGCCAATGCGGCAAACGCCCTCGATATATACTTGCGGCTCAATGATACAGTCAGGGCTTATTTCCACAGTATCATCAATATAAACCGTATTAGGATCCACCATGGTAACACCTGAGAGCATCAGTGCCATATTTTTTCTCTTTCTAAGTATTTCTGAGGCTTGAAAAAGCTGATAGCGGTCATTGACACCCATGATCTCGTCAGCATCTTGGCAAACATAGGCATTAACCTTTTTGCCAATAGCTCTGAGCTCACTAATGATATCAGTCAGATAGTATTCCCCTTGCGAATTATTAGGGGTAAGCTTATCAATGACCATTGTCAACGCCTCACGGTCAAAACAATAGACGCCACTGTTTATTTCGCCAATAGCCAACTCTTCAGCAGAAGCATCACGCGCTTCTACGATAGCTGCAACCTCATCATTAGCATCACGGACAATGCGGCCATAATTACCTCCATCAGGTAAAACAGTGGTCATTATAGTACACGCAGCCTCAGTGGCAGTAAAATATTCCCGTAGTTGCTGCAGGGTAGTGTCTGTAAGCAAAGGGGTATCTCCGCATAGAACCATAATACTATCGCTAGGCGGGAGAACCGGCATAGCCTGCATAAGAGCATGGCCAGTTCCCAACTGTTGCTCTTGAAGAGCATAGATATACCCTTCTTCACCAAGCGCTTTTTTAACTTCATCAGCACCATGGCCAACAACGATACATATATCTTCAATATCCGCATGATGAACTGCAGTAATAACATATTGAACCAATGGTTTATGCATTGCTTCATGCAAAACTTTAGGTTTATTGCTTTTCATCCTCGTTCCCTGGCCGGCAGCGAGAATAACTGCTGTCATTTGTCGCATAGAGTGTCCTCCAAATATGTAAGATGTGTATAGATGCTACGGTTATTATACAATATATCTTTATCCGGAGCAAATAATTCACCTAATATCATCAAATAACTAATATCATGCTGTATCGATAAAAACAAGCAATCTTCTTTCGGCCTGCTAAAATAATGTTAATTTTTTAAAATTAGCGTAAAAAAGCTTTGCAAAAATAAAAATATGCAGTATAATAAATTGGTTGCGATTTACATGAAAATTTTTTGGAGGTGATACCATGGACGGTTGCCCGAGTAGCGACTATCACTCATATTATCTGCATTGTTATCAAGGGAGGCCGTGCGTGGTCATGATCGCCTAGCCTCCCTACCAAAGGAGGTTTGTCTATGATTTTCATCTATCGTACTATTGATAATAAATTACAATGTCGGGATGAAATTGAAAAGGACTGCTGGATCAATCTGGTCAATCCGACTGAAGCAGAAATAAACCGCGTATCTGCAGAGACCGGTCTTGATTATGACTTCTTGAAATATCCCCTCGATGATGAAGAGATTCCAAGGGTTGAAGTAGAAGATGATCAAGCGATGATCATTATCAATGTGCCAATCAGAACTGATGATGATATCATCTATGATACAATTCCTCTAGGTATGATTCTTAATGACGACTATATCGTAACTGTTTGTCTGGAAGACACCAACTTGCTGGAAGAATTCAACCTTAGCAGGATTAAGGGAATTGCTACTTTTAAGAAAACACGTTTTATTTTCCATACACTGAATCGCAAAACCACACTTTTTCTCCGCTATCTGCGTGATATTAATCGCAGGGCAGAAAAAATGGAAGCAGAGCTGACCAAAAGCATGAAAAACAAAGAATTACTGGCTCTGCTAAATTTTCAAAAGAGCTTAACCTATTTTTCCACCTCCCTACGTTATAATGCCAAGGTGATGAATAGGCTGCTGCGGGGAAAAACGATTAAAATGTATGAAGAGGATGTTGATCTTCTCGAAGACGTTATTATCGAAAATTCCCAGGCTATCGAAATGGCGGAGATTTACGGCAATATTACTAAATCCACCACTGACGCCTTTTCATCCATGATTTCTAATAATCTTTCGACCACCATGAAATTACTGACGTCCATCACCATTATTTTGGCTATTCCGACGATGATCGCCAGTTTCTGGGGTATGAATGTCAGTGTTCCTTTTGAAAATTCAGGGTCGATATTCGGCTTTGTTATCATTCTAGTGGCTGCACTTATTGCTTGCATTTTCTGTATTATTCTGCTGCGCAAAAAAGACATGCTTTAAGCTAAGACCTATCGACATATAAAAACGAGCCAGCTATCTTGATAGCTGGCTCGTTTTTATTTATTAATGAGTTAGTCATCCTGATACTCTTCATCAGCAAAGGCTTCATAGGCATCAGCAACCTTTTCCCATTCTTCATCATCTTCAATATCGAAAAGGACTTCCTCGCCATTTTCATCTTCGCCAAAACGCATTATTACTGCCTCGTCAACGAACTCCTCGCTTTGCGGAACCAGTACTGCATATCTATTGCCATCAACATCTAAAAAAGCTTCAACAGCAAATTCATGCTCTACATCATCTTCATCGATCAAAGTAATCATATCGCTCATAGTCTTGTATACTCCTCTATATTTTTTACTTGCAGGCTCCTAGTATAACCAATCACTATCTAAAAATCAAGCAACATCACTTATTGTTCTGCAAATAATCAAGATACCCCTGAAGAACAAAAACAGCAGCCATCTTATCGATCACCTTTTTCCGCTTTTTGCGTGAGAGATCACCATCTAAAAGGATCCTGGTGGCGGCCATAGTGGAACAACGTTCATCACGGTAAGTAATCTTCATATCATGTCTGCTGGAGATCTCCTCACCTAGTGCCCGGGCCATCTCCACCGAAGGACCAGGGGTACCATTCATATTGAGCGGCAATCCGATCATTATCTCCTCAACTTGATAATCATCGATCAGTTGCGCTAACTCAGCCATATCAGCATCGATACTTTTACGGTAAATAGTCTTAATGCCCTGAGCAGTTAACCCCAGTTCATCGCTCATAGCCACTCCAATAGTTTTGGTGCCGACATCTAACCCCATTATTCTTCCCATCACCACAATCCTTTCTTTAACAAAAAGAAATACAGAACCAGGGGCAAGCAGCTATGCAATAGCCGCAATAAAGGCATTTGCTTTTATCCCAAGCTACCAAATTATCATCGCCAAGATAAAGAGCGCCAGTACTGCAGCGTTTAATACATAGGCCACACCCATGGCAACTAGGTTCCTTATCAAAAGTCATATTTCGATCAATTAAAGCAACCTCTTGCGCCTCTGCTGGTTCTTCCCCATTCAACCAGCCAATATCAGTGATTAATTCAGCTCTGTCCTTGAAGCCTATGGCGACTGCATCAACTTCAGGTTGTTGATAAGCCCAGCAAATGGCTTCCTTCGCTTGGTGCATCAGTCCACCGCCGGCAATAGCCTTCATACTATAAACACCTTTTCCTGCTGCTTTGGCGGCAGCTATGGCAGATAGCATAGCATCAGTGCCGCCATCATTGATGCCAATACCCGCTAAATTCAGCAAAGGGTGAATGATATCCACTTCTGAAATATTTGCAGCCATGGATGCAACCCTAGCACTATGGGTAGAAAGACCTATTGCTTTAATAATACCATTGGCCTTAGCATCTAACAGCACTTGCCACACCGCTGACCGGGAATGCCAATCTTCTTCATCTCGCACTTCATGCAGCAAAAAGATATCCAAGGTCTCGCGGCCTAAAGCTATACGGGCATCCTCGATAGCCCAAGAAGCCTCCTGGTCATTATGGGCATAAGTCTTACTAGCAACGACTATTGGCACCTCGCTTTGATCAAGAGCAGCTCTAATATATGGATAAGTACGATATTGCTCAGCCGAATCGATAAAGGTAACCCCTAGATTAAAGGCTTCCAGCAACAAATCTCTACCTTCAGCTAAAGATAAATTAGCGCATAGTGGGCCTAAGGTAAGACTACCAAAGCAGACCCTAGACACCAATATACCAGTATCACCCAATTCCCGGTATTCCATAAACTAGCACAAAAATCAAGGCGGGCTTTATACCCGCCTTGATTTATTCCTCCTTCAAGTAACTTGCAACAAGTTCTTCGATCAAATCATCCCGTTCCACCTTTCTAATCAGGCTACGGGCTTCTTTATAACTTGTGATATAAGCCGGATCTCCCGAAATCAGATAACCAACCAATTGGTTGATAGGATTATAACCTTTTTCGCGCAAGGCGGCATAGACGGCGTGAAGCACTTCGCCAGGCTTTAATTGTTCTTCTGATTTAACATCAAAAGTCACCGTTTCATCTCCGGCAAATGTACCAAACTTAAACTCTGCTGACATAATTCCGCCTCCTTCGGCAACATCATGACCACTATAATTATTCTACAGACCAACAGCTTTTCCTTTGTTTGGCTATCTAAGAGCTGTAGTAATTAATTCCTGAGCTTTAGCTAAAGCAGCTTTAATCTTTTCTGGGGAATTATCCTTACCACCAGCCTGTGCCATATCCGGTCTGCCGCCGCCTGACCCATTACAAATGGCAGCAATCTCCTTGATCAATTTACCAGCATGCAGTCCTTTGGCCTGAGCCTCATTTGCTATGCTAACCACAAATTGAACTTTATCTTCTTGGGCAGCAGCCAATACGATAGCCGCTACTGGCAGTTTATCTCTCAACATATCCATAACCTTGCGCAAGGCAGGCATATCGGCAGCAGCCACCTGGGCTGTTAAAATCCTGATTCCTGCGATCTCTTGAGCATTCTGCCACAGTGACTCGATATTATCCTTATCCAAACGTGCCTGTAATTTTTCGATTTCCTTAGCATAGGTTTTATTTTCCGCCAGCAATGTTTCCAGGCGTTTTTCCATATTCTGCGGATTACTCTTCAGCATCTCAGCGAGAAGATGCAGTTTGTCTTCTTCCTGCTGATAGTATTCTAAAGCCGCAAAACCGGTGAGTGCTTCGATACGACGTGTTCCGGAACCAATGCCGCTTTCGCTCAAAATCTTAATCTGACCAATCTCACCAGTATATTGGCAATGAGTACCGCCGCATAACTCTCGGCTGACATCGCCCATACTTACCAAACGGACAATATCACCATATTTATCGCCAAAGAAAGCCATTGCCCCAGTAGCCTTAGCTTCTTCTAAGGGCATTTCCTGAGTAACAATAGGCAAATTTGCCAGAATTTGCTTATTGACTTTATTTTCTATCTCCCGTAATTGTTCTAAAGTTAACGCCTCAAAATGATTGAAATCGAACCGTAGTCTCTCATCAGTAACCAAAGAGCCGGCCTGATGCAGCTGTTCTCCGAGAGTTTGACGCAAAGCCCAATGCAATAAATGGGTAGCTGAATGGTTGCGAGCTATAGCATGACGGCGTTCGATATCGATTGAAGCTTGCAACTCATCACCAACAGCGACATTCCCCTCCTGCACCGCAAATTTATGAATAATCAAGCCATTAGGGAGCTTTTTCGTATCAGTGATAATAATCTTGACGTTATTATTGTTCATCAAACCAATATCGCCGATCTGCCCACCGCTCTCGCCATAAAAAGGAGTGGCCTCAAGAGTCAACCATCCCTCTACTCCAGTCTGGGCAGCATTAACCTTTTGCCCGCCGCAAACGATCGCCGTCACAGTAGACCTAGTTTCAACCTCAGTATAGCCGGTAAAGCGCCCCGGGTTCATATCAGCCAGTAATTGTCCCAGTTCAATAGCATCGTCACCTGCACCAGCATCAGATCTGGCACTTTGGGATTTGCTTCTTTGCTGTTCCATAGCGGCATTAAAACCGTCTTCATCAACAGTAAAGCCTTCTTCCTCAGCAATATCTTTGGCTAAGTCGAGAGGGAAACCATAGGTATCATAGAGCATAAACAGATCATTACCGCCGAAAACAGTCTCTCCGGCAGCGTGCATTCTATCAATAATATCATGGACAATGTTCATGCCAGCCTTGAGGGTCAGGTGGAAACGTTCTTCTTCCATCTTAATGGCCCGGACGATATTATCCTCTTCTTCAATGAGAATCGGATAAGCATCAGCCATTGCTGCTTTAACATAAGGGAATAGCTTATAGATAAACGGATCATTCATATCCAAAACAATACCAAAACGAGCGGCACGTCGAAGGATACGGCGCAGCACATATCCCCTGCCTTCATTAGATGGCAAAACACCATCAGCAATAAGAAAAGAACAGGCACGAGCATGGTCCGCAATAACACGCAGCGGGAAGCCACGGTGATCGCCATAATACTTATGACCGCTCAGCTCCTCCACCCCATGAATAATGTCGCGCATAATATCAGTATCATAGTTGCTATCAACGCCTTGAAGAATAGAGGCTACGCGCTCCAAGCCCATACCAGTATCAATACTGGGGCGAGGCAAAGGAGTCAATACGCCGTTCTCATCACGATTGTACTGCATGAAAACCAGATTCCAAATCTCCATCCAGCGGTCACAGTCGCATTTACCAATACCGCATTCAGGGGCATCACAAGTATATTTCTCACCTCGGTCAAAAAAGATCTCTGAGCAGGGGCCGCATGGACCAGTATCACCCATCGACCAAAAATTATCTTTAGAGCCGATGCGGAAGATGCGATCATAATCCATACCGCTGATCTCATGCCATAATTCTCTGGCCTCATCATCCTCCTCATAAACGGTTACATAAAGCTTGTCCTTGGGCATTTCCAAAACCTGAGTCAGATATTCCCAAGCAAAGGTAATAGCTTCCCGCTTAAAGTAATCACCAAAGCTAAAATTACCCATCATTTCGAAGAAGGTATGATGTCTGGCAGTACGGCCTACAGTATCCAGGTCATTATGCTTACCGCCAGCACGAACGCAACGTTGTGCAGTTACAGCCCGGGTATAATCACGCTTTTCCAACCCTAAAAAGATATCTTTAAACTGAACCATTCCGGCATTAGTAAAAAGCAGCGTATTATCGTTATAGGGAACCAATGATGAGCTAGGAACTTTTTTATGCCCCTTTGATGCAAAAAAGTCCAAATAACTTTGACGTATTTCACTGGCTTTCATGTATTTCATATCCATATCTCCTTTAAAGAAATAGGAAAAATCCCATTTTTAAATTTTATCATATTAAATCAACTTAAGCAAATAATTATTATTAAATAATACAATAATTGTCAAGTAAATATTTAAAACTTGAGTGGAATGTCGATAAAAAACCGATGGAACTATTCCACCGGTTTTTTCTCTTCCTCAGCACCTATTTCGTCTACAGTTGCCGCAGAAGTATTATTGTTCTCTTCATAGTTAGGATCATTTTCATCTAAAACTTTTTTGGGTTTGCGGATATTAATATAAGAGCCTGTTAAAATAAAGACTAAGCCTATAATGATATTGATCGTAATCGGCTCTTTTAAAATAATAAATGCTATAATCGGGGCAAAGATCGGTTTAAGGAAGAAAACAATCGAAGCATTAGATGGGCCGCAAGCATGGATAGCCTCGAAATAAAAATAATAACCAATGCCTGTGACAAAGACGCCCAAGTAAATGATAAGCGGCACATCTCCCCATTCAATACCGGAAACAATAGGTTTATCCATAATGAGCATAATTACCATCATCACCAGCGAACCAAAGATAAAACTAAGGCTGGTTTGAGGAACATCGCCGATCTTTTCGATTCTACGCTTACCAAGTGCGCTATATAAGCCAAAGGAAACCGCTGCCAACAAGCTCAACAAAATACCTAACAGAGAATTACCTTCTCCCAGGTTAAATGGATTGGCTACAATGACCAAACCTATTGCACTTAGCAGAAGAACCAGCGCTTTCTTTTTAGTAAATTTATCATTAGCCAAAAAATGAGCAAAAATCATCGTGAAGATAGGATTGCTACAAATAATGATAGCTACTAAGTTGGCATTAGCATACAATAGCGCCAACTGAAATGCTAACATGCTGATACAAATACAAATTATTCCTAAAGCGAATAAATAAATAATATCAATTTTATTTAGCTTAACCTGGCGTTTCTTCATATCCCGCAAGGCAAAAGGCAAAAGAAACAGTCCACCAACTGCAAAACGGATAAAATTAACTTGAAATGGATCTAGATCATTACCTGCTATTTTGAGAGCGACCTCCATCGTACTAAAAAGAAAAGCGGTAATCAATATATAAAGTATTTCCTTTTTTCCCATGGGTTTCTCCTTACCTTAATAACTAAAGTCAAATTAATAATAAAACGCGACTCCTGTAAACAGAAATCGCTTCGTTATCCCTTATGAAGGTGTGATACATCTTCATATCCTATATCAGTATACCCCTTGAGGGAAAAAAGTCAAGATATGGCAAGGACATTTTTCTTCGTTAAGGGGAGAGCTCCTGGTCTGACGCAAAGACCCTTCCAGAAACATATTTACACAATAAAATCAAAACAGCTGCTAAAGGAATAGCAAATATTGCACCAGCGATCCCCCATAAATAACCTCCTGCCATCACGACAAAAATAGTTGTCACTGGATGCAGCCCAATACGGTCACCGATTATTCTCGGGGTGATAACCGAGCTATCAAGTTGTTGTAATAACAAAATACCAATAATAATGATGATCGTTTTGCCAGGGCTGACGGTTATTGCTAAAAGCACTGCAGGGATAGCGGCTATAATTGGACCAAAATAAGGGATCAGATCACCGATACCCATCAGCAGTCCTAAAACTAGTGGGTAATCTATACCCACTATCCAGTAGAAAATGGTGGCTATAACAGCTACAACCAGAGCGATTACCAGATAGCCGCTGATAAACTCGCGAACCAAGTGGTTGACTTCACCAGCCATGCGCAAAAATTCAGGTCGTGCTGATGGTGATAATAAAGATACAATTCTATTTTTGATATTTTCCCGGTCACGCAGAAAATAATAACTTAAAATTGGCGCTAAAACAGTATATAAAAGCACTTGGGGCAAGGAAAAGACCAAATCCGCGATCTTGGTACTATAAGCGGCTATACGATCATCCATACCTGCGACAATTCCATCAACGATTTTTTGAAAATCAAAAGAAATAAGTCCAGAAGCATTTTGCTGGTTAAAACTATCTAAAAAGGAACTGAGAGATTGAAATACTTCTGGCAAATAGGCGAAAAGATTACGCAGTTGCTCAAGAATAAGCGGAACTGTTATCACTAAAATAAAATACAACCCAACAAAAAGATAAAAATAAAGTACTGGCAGCGACACACCAATGGGGATACCTAAAGCAGTCATCTTTTTTAGCGGCGGGTTGATTAAATATGCTAATAAAATGGCAATAAGAAAGGGAGAAATGATCGGCCATACCTTAACCAGCAGAACAATAGCTGCCAATACAAAGACTATGGCCACTGCATAACGCCACAATTTTCTTTTTGCTAATATGTGCATGCACTATTTCCTCCCTATCCTCTATTATGTTGGGCGGCTTAGCCGCCCTTTGCTAACGTAATTTATCGGCAAGCGAATCACCGATAGAACTGATAAAATTACCGGCCTGATGTCCAGCAGCTCTAGTCATTTTGGAGGCCTGGCTGCGAATTTTTTTCATCGATATATTAGATTTTTGGGCCATTACTACCCCAGCCAGGGTGCCAGCTGCACCCAATACTGTTCCTGCAATCAACCAACGACGCGCTCTGCTTTTCATGCTCTCACCTCCTTTACACTTCATCCCACGGTATTGTTTGCCTTCCTACACGAATATCGTTCAATACTCCCTGGGATATTTCTACTGCACTTATCCTATCCGGTTCCAATAAGATATCAGTTATATATCCTTTAGCGGTTTCTATCTCACCCATTCGCAGGGAAGAGCGATCTTGTTGTTTAGCTTTTGACATACGTTTAAGACAGCTTTTGTCTGCAACAATCATCCCAGATAGATCCATACTGAGGACATCTTGGCCTGATAAAAAAGCTAAGGTGGAAATAAAACCAGGCAGATTAATGATGAATCCTTTAATGATGCCGCTTTGTTTATCGGCCAATAGATCCTGTACTACACCCAAAACAATACCGTTTTTGTCGAGTACTTTTAACCCGTGTAATTGCTTTCCGCTGATCATCTTCTCACCTCCATTTTATTGTGGCCAAAAGAACAAAAAAAATAGCTGCCAAAGCAACTATTTATCAGCCATATTTTGCTGTTTCTTAAAATCAAAATTGATACTTTAAACCGTTATACTATATATGTTTATTTCAAATGAATAGAAATTCTTAAACATATGCTATACTGAAAATACCACATATAGAAGAAACAAACAAAAACAATAAAAATGTCAATTTATTAGAAAAAATTAATCGCCAGCTGATAAACTATCGGTAAACTATCGGTTTACCTTAATAAACTAACAGTCGGTTGAGCTAAAGACTAAATTAAGATACGATGCAACCATCAAACAAACGGAGGAATAAAGCCATGAAACAACAAACGTTAGGCATGATGATTACATCACTTAGGAAAGAACAGGGCATGACACAGCTAGAATTAGCAGAAAAAATGGGAGTAACAGATAAAGCTGTTTCCAAATGGGAACGGGATTTATCCTGCCCTGATGTAAATTCTTTGCCTAAATTAGCAGAAATATTTGGCATATCAGTAGATGAGCTTATGCAAATTAAGAGCAAAGTTCATCCGGATAATAAATCCTCAAAAATAGATGCTATTATTCCCCTCATTCTTAAAGCAGTAGCTTTAGCAATGGGAGTTGCTGTTCTGGTATTATCCATTCTGCATGAAATAGATATGTATTCCGGCTTTGGCATGTTAGGAATAGGCTTGTCTTGCCTGGGTATACTGCATTTTCTCAATAACAATAATTAATAGATAACATCTATCCGCCTACGGGCAAAAGTTGAGATAAAAACTATTTTAAATATCCACCGCCGAGCAACATATCACCATCATAAAATACTGCAGACTGGCCTGGGGTAACCGACCATACAGGAGAATCAAAAATAATTTCAGCACACCGTGGAGAATCAGTATCAGGAATAATCTGGGCCGATACAGGCACAGTTTTATAGCGTATTTTCACTTCGGCTTTTATTGGCGTCTCCAGATAATCAAAAGGCAAGAAGACCAATGATTCCACTCGTGCTGTATCAGTAAAGAGATCCTCTTTTGCTCCTAATACCAACCGGTTATTAGACCGGTCTATTTTAACTACATATGCAGGATAGCCTAAAGATACATCCACCCCGCGCCTTTGGCCAATGGTATAATGCGCTAAACCTTGATGTTCTCCGACTACCGAGCCACTGCTATCCACAATCTCCCCTGGAACCAGATAGTTGCTATCTGTACCAGCTAGATATTGGCGGTAATCTCCTGATTCAATAAAGCAGATATCATAGCTATCCTTCTGCTTAGCTGAGATGAGCCCATTTTCTTCAGCGATAAAACGAACCTGCTCCTTAGTATACTCGCCTAAAGGAAATATGCATTTTGCTAAAATGTGTTGAGGTATGCGGTACATGAAATAGGATTGATCCTTTTGTTGGCAAACAGCCTGCCGCAAAATAAAACGACTCCCCTGCTTAAAAAGTCGCACATAATGACCTGTAGCGATAAAATCAGCCTCTAGCTGTTCGAGCAGCGGCAGAAAGACGGGAAATTTAATCTTTTCATTGCATAAAACACATGGATTCGGCGTCTGTCCGGATAAATAAGACTCAATAAATGGGCGGACGACCTGCTTATCAAAGCTATCACGGATATCTATAACCTGATGTTCAATACCTAACTGCCGGCAAATTGCAGCAGCCCGCTCAGCAGGATTGCCATAGCCATTCTCAAAAGTAGCCCCAATAACCTGATATCCTTTTTCGCGCAGTAAAAAAGCGGCCACGGAACTATCCACGCCGCTGCTCATGGCTACTATTACTTTTTGTTGCTTATTGATGTTTCTCTTCATATTGCTCAATAGCTTTCCTTAAAGCATCTGCCGCCAGAACAGAACAATTAATCTTCACTTCTGGCAGGCCTCCTAGCTGCTTAACAATATCCGCATTAGTAATTTTTTTAGCATCCTCTAAGGACATTCCTTTGACCATAGTAGTCAACATACTTGACGATGCAATAGCTGCGGCACAGCCAAAAGTTTTAAATTTGATGTCCTTGATAACACCATCTTCGATATCGAGGTAAATAAAAGTAGTATCACCACAACCCGGACTAGATACTTCGCCGATAACACCATCTTCTATTTTTCCAACATTACGTGGATTATTGAAGTGGTCGAGGACAGTTTCATTATACATTTATTCTACCCCCTTTGACGATAAACATCAATGCCCTGTAGAATATGTAGCATCATAGCACTGGGCTTATTTTTTGTCAAGGTTCTTTTTCCTTTTCAGCAAGGCGTCTAAAGTCTCGGCCATCTTTAATTCCCTACCATTTTCAGAAGGGAAATAGTAGCGGCTATCCTGAAACTCTTCCGGCAAATATTGCTGCGGGGTATAATGTCCTGGATAGTCATGGGGATATTTATACCCTTTGCCATGGCCCAACTGTTTAGCGCCACGATAATTGGCATCCCGCAAATGGATTGGCACCCCGGAGAAAGGCTTATTATGCACATCGGCAATCGCGGCATCGATCCCCATATAAGCCGAATTGGATTTAGGAGCCATTGCGATATATACTGCAGCCTCTGCTAAAGGAATCCGTGCCTCTGGCCAACCAACAAAATGCACTGCCTCAGCAGCCGACATAGCTAGAGTTAAGGCGAAAGGATCGGCCAACCCAACATCTTCAGCAGCACAAATGACGATCCGGCGGGCAATAAATTCTGGTGATTCGCCAGCTTCAGTCATCCTTGCCAACCAATGCAAGGCAGCATCAGGATCTGACCCACGCATACTTTTAATAAAAGCCGAGATGACATCATAATGCCAATCCCCTTTTTTATCATAGCTGATATTACGCTTCTGAATACTTTCCTCAGCGATCGCTAAATCAATATGACGAATGCCTTTATCATCTGGAGCAGTAGTGATGGCAGCTAATTCCAAAGCATTATAAGCTGTTCTGGCATCACCACCACAAACTGACGCCAAATGCTCCAAAGCATCATCGTCGATCTGCACCTGATAACTCTTTAAGCCTCGTTCATCAGTAATGGCTCTTCGTAAAAGAGTGATGATATCAGCTTCGTCAAGCGCTTTTAAGCGAAAAATCCGCGAACGGGAGATCAAAGCGCTATTAACCTCAAAATATGGGTTTTCCGTAGTAGCGCCAATGAGAATTATGGTGCCATCCTCCACTGCTGGCAATAAAGCATCTTGCTGCGTTTTATTGAAACGGTGGATTTCATCGATAAAAAGAACGGTTCTTCGGCCATAAAATTTCAGCTCATCTTTAGCAAATTTGACTATCTCACGAATATCGCTAATACCGGAGCTGACAGCCGAAAGGGTACGGAAATTATCTCCAGTAGTATTGGCAATGATCTCCGCCAAAGTAGTTTTTCCGCAGCCAGGAGGACCCCAAAAAATAATTGACGACAACTGATCAGCCTCAATTGCCCGGCGGAGAAGCCTGCCCTTGCCTACTATTTCTTCTTGACCGACAAATTCATCAAGAGTGGAGGGGCGCATTCTAGCAGCTAAAGGGGCTGAATTTTTTTTCTTTTCTGCGGCTACAGTATCAAAAATGTCCATCTTATACCTCTAACCATCCAGAATATCTCTCACGATCTGCGCTGCCATCATCATACCTGCTACTGCTGGTACAAAAGCCATACTTCCCAACTCATCACCTTCAGTCGGCAAAGGTGGTTCTGTGCTAAAGACAACTTTGACACCGCTATAGATACCACGTTCACGCAATCGCTTCCGAATATTTTTAGCCAAAGGACAGCCATATGTTTTGGCAATATCGGCAATCATCAGTTTACTTGGGTCTAGACGTCGTCCAGCTCCCATTGCAGCAATGATCGGTATTTGCTGCTGATAGGCGTATTCGATCAAAGCAATCTTGCCCGGGACATAATCGATAGCATCACCAATATAATCAATACCGGCTAAAAGTTCAGGAAACGGAATATTTTCATCAATAAACACCTTGGCTATTCTCAGCTCACAAAAAGGATTGATTTCACGGATACGTTCAGCAATCACATCTGCTTTATCGCGGCCAACAGTGCTGCTAAGGGCACATAGCTGACGGTTAATATTAGACACTGCTACCTGATCAAAATCGATCAATAGCAGCTTACCGATCGCCGAACGGGCCAATGCCTCCACTAAATATGACCCTACTCCCCCTAAACCGCAGACGGCAACAGAAGCAGCCGCTAATTTTTTAACCCCTGCTTGACCGATGAGGGCTGCCTCTCGGGCAAAAATTTCCGCATAAGAGAGTGTACTCATCGGTTATCCTCCTCACGGAAGCGTGTCAAAAGATCTTCGAAATATTGCGGCAGAGGGCTATCAAATTCCAGATATTCACCACTAATTGGGTGCTTAAAACCCAGCACCTTAGCATGCAATGCCTGACCAGCTAAATCATAGGGATCTTTTCTCCGTCCATAAACAGGGTCGCCTAATACCGGATGGCCTAAATATGCCATATGCACCCTAATTTGATGGGTGCGGCCAGTTTCCAACGTCAATTCCAGATAGGAAGTATTTGCTACAGCAAAACGATCTAAAACTCGATAATGGGTAATAGCATTCTTGCCTTTATTCGGCTCCACAGTCATTTTCTTCCGATCACGAGGGTGGCGGCCAATGGGAGCATCAATGGTGCCCTTATCTTCTGCGACCACGCCATGTACCAAGGCATGATAAACACGCGTGATATTATGATCTGCCCACTGGGCTGTTAAGCCGAGATGAGCAGCATCATTTTTGGCTGCAACCAAAATGCCAGAAGTATCCTTATCTATCCTATGCACAATACCGGGGCGGATCACACCATTGATGCCAGATAGATCACCGCAATGGTGTAAGAGGGCGTTGACTAAAGTCCCTTCCATATGTCCTGCTGCGGGGTGAACCACCATACCCTGCGGCTTATTGATGACTATAATATCACTATCTTCATAAATGATATTCAGCTCGATATTTTCTGGTTCTGCCTTCATAGAAACAGCATCAGCGATCTCCATAGTAACCGTATCACCATTAAGCAAACTATAGCCAGTTTTTACCTTTTTGCCATTGACTAGGACCGCACCGCCTTTGATCAAGTTCTGGATATAGGAACGGGAAAATTGCGGATACCGACCAGCCAAATAAACATCCAGCCTTTGCCCTTGGTCCGCAGTGGCTATATTTAAAGTATATTTTTGTTTACTGATTTGATTCATGATTGGTCTTCTCTTTCTTACTGCTCAATAAGGACCCAGGCTTACCAAAAAGCAGCATCAAGCAGATGGCAATAGCCGAAACACAAATACAACTATCGGCAATATTAAAAACAGGGAACCAGCCCAAATCAATAAAATCAATTACCGCCCCAGTATGTAAACGATCGATAAAATTACCGATCGTACCACCGCAAAAGAGAGCGATAAAAGCGCGGAAAAGCTTCATATCTTTAGGAATCTTGCGCAGGAGAAAAAAGATAATAGCCAAAACTGCCAGTGTCACGATAATAAAAATAATCCGCTGGCCCTGCAAAATGGAAAAACTCGCACCTTCATTGAGTGTATAGGTGAAATCAAGAAAGTTATTTATTACTGGGATGCTCTCACCCAAAGCAAGAGAGTTGACGATCAAATATTTAGTTAGCTGATCTACGCCAACAGCTACGATAAGAATGATCCAAAACATAAGACCTCCATCACTAATTCAAGTCTATAAGCCACGTACCCCATCGATATATTCCAATAAATCAGCCAAAAAATCACCGATAATAGGAATATTGAGCAAATTAAGGCTCTGGATAATCGATACTAGGATAAACGCTAAAACAGTCAAACCAACAGCAAATCCTAAACCACGAGCCATACCATTGACCAGGCCTAAAACAATATTGCGCCAGGGGTGATTACGCAGATGATAATAATCGAGTGTTCTTTCAAAATCTATAGCAAGAGCCTTGAGCGCACGAATGTCATCTTTGGTCAATTGCTCTTCTGGCAACTTGAGATCTGTGACAACTACCGAGCCTTCTGCGCTGACACGTTGCTCTTCAACCATCTCTACCTGTTGTTCTGTTGATTTTTTACGATGATAAACCTTTATTCCTGGCTTCATTCTCATCATTCCCATATTTGGTATCTATATCTATTATACCTGATAGGGCCTAGGTTATGAGAGTACAGGCAAAATATAAAACTTCCCGGGTCAGCTATACTACTCACCCGGGAAACATGTAAGCATCAAACCCAAGGATTTATTTAACGCTACCTGTAACCAAAGCCAGCACTGCCATGCGCACCGGTAAACCATTGCCAGCTTGTCTAAAATAAGCAGCGCCAGGATAATCATCAACTTCTAAGGTAATCTCATTAAGCCTTGGCAGCGGATGGAGAATAATAGCGTCACCAATAAATGAATCCACATGGTTGGGCGTCATAATGAAAAGATCCTTATTGCGGAGATAATCATCCATAGAAGCAAAGCGCTCCCTTTGTACCCGGGTCATATAGATCACCTCAGCATTGGCCACAGCATAATCAAGATCATAACATTCTTCAATCTCAATATTGGAATCTTTCAACTTAGCCAGGTATTCTGCTGGCATTCGTAATTCCTGCGGTGACGCTAAAATGATTTTCTTCACTGAAAATTTAGCTAATGCTTCCAGGAAAGAATGAGCTGCACGGCCATATTTTAGATCGCCACAAATAGCATAAGTCAGTCCGTCTAAGCCATCTTTTTCCTTATAGATAGTATAGACATCCAGCAAAGCCTGGGTAGGATGTTCTCCAGAACCATCACCTGCATTAATATAGGGAACAGTAGCGGCACGGCTAATCTCCAGTCTAGCGCCTTCAATAGGACTGCGGCAGGCAATGACATCACAATAATAGTTTACTACTCTGATGGAATCATAAAGGGTCTCCCCTTTGGAGGTAGAGGAAATCTGCGCTGTAGTACTTTCCGTCAAAGAGATTACTTTACCGCCTAAGCGCTCCATAGCAGACTCAAAGGATAATCTGGTACGGGTTGACGGCTCGAAAAAGAGAGAAGCCATGATCTTGCCGTCCATATCATAGAGCCTGACTTTTTCAGTCAATGCCTTATCATAATAAGCAGCAGTTTGCATAATGGTTTCAATCTCATCTCGCGTCAGACTGCTGATATCAATGATATTGCGCCCCCGAAAGACCTCCATACGCTCTTGCGATGGTTTACCAATAAACTCTACCATGTCCAATCCTCCTTGGCGGATAAAAGCATGTTGCTTTTTTATTTCAATACCGAGGCACAACGCTCACATAGTTCCGGATACTCAGCATCCTGCCCAACCGTATCACTGTAAATCCAGCAACGGGAGCACTTAGCACCTTGAGCCTGGCTAACCTCTACCTGCAATCCCTCAGTGTCATCTGCCGCTGCCAGCTGAACTTGGGAGACAATAAACAAGCGAGCCAGGTCATCCTTAACGCTATTAAGAATATCATAAGCCTCTTGATCTGGGTGAAGCACTATTGCCGCATCCAAGGAGTGGCCAATAGTCTTATCCCGGCGAGCATTTTCTAATGCCCGAGTAACCTCTTCTCGATAAACCAAGAATTTCTGCCATTTTTCTTCCAATGCAGGGTCGGTAATAGCCGGATCAACCTCTGGCATATCCAACAACAGCACTGATTCCGGACTATCAGCTGGCTTAGGCAGATATTGATAAATTTCTTCTGTGGTAAAAGCAAGAATCGGCACCAACAAGCGAGTAAGTGCATGAGCTATATGATAGAGCACAGTCTGACAGCTGCGGCGTTTGGCACTATCTGGTTTCTCTGTATAAAGGGTATCCTTGATTACATCCAGATAAAAAGCACTCATATCCAACACGCAGAACTTATGGATAGCGTGGAAAACAATGTGGAACTCATATTCCTCATAAGCTGCGCGAACCTTAGCGATCAGCTCCTGGAGTTTGATCATCGCCCACTTTTCTAGTTCCGGCATCTGGTCAAAGGGCACCATATCCTTATTGATATCAAAATCATAAAGATTTCCCAGCAGATACCGCATGGTATTGCGGATCTTGCGGTAAGCCTCCCCCATCTGTTTAAAGATGGCATGGGAGTTAGCGATATCGGAACGGTAATCTGTCGAGGAAACCCACAGACGCAGTACATCAGCACCTAAATCCTTAATGATATCCTGTGGGCTGATCGTATTTCCTAAAGATTTGGACTGTTTTTTACCCTCCTCATCGACCAGGAAGCCATGAGTTAGCACCTGATGATACGGCGCAACGCCACGGTTAGCGACAGAAATACACAATGAAGAGTTAAACCAACCGCGATGCTGATCGCTGCCTTCAAGATAAAGATCAGCCGGCCAACTTAGCTCAGGCCAACGTTCTTTATTCTCCAAAACAGCAAAATGGCTGCTGCCGCTATCAAACCATACATCCATAGTATCAGTTTCTTTACGGAAATGCTTGCCCCCGCATTTAGGGCACTGGTAATTAGCCGGCATCAACTGCTCCTCATTCATAGTAAACCAGCAGTTAGAACCATGCTCTTTGAACAGCTCCTGTAAATGCTCGATCGTATCATCATTAATGATATATTCACCGCAATCTTCACAATAAAAGATCGGGATCGGCACACCCCAAGTACGCTGGCGGGAAATACACCAATCGCCCCTATCGCGAATCATATTATAGATACGGTCACGCCCCCAAGAGGGGATAAATTTGACATTATCGATCTCCTGCAAAGTCTTTTCTCTAAAGCCATCGATCGAAGCAAACCACTGCTCAGTAGCACGGAAAAGGATCGGCGTATGACAGCGCCAGCAATGCGGATACTGATGGGAGAAAAGCTGGAAATGAATCAGCGCACCGCAATCTTCCAAAGCTTGGCTGACTGCTTTATTGGCCTCAGTGGTCGGCATGCCGGCAAAAGGACCAGTGGTCTCATCCAAACGTCCTTTATCATCCAGTGGCGAATAAATTTCTAAGCCATATTTTTTACCGACGATGAAGTCGTCAGCACCATGACCAGGAGCAGTATGCACGCAGCCAGTACCGGCATCTAAAGTAACATGAGTGCCCAAGATCAATGGAGAAATACGGTCATAAAGCGGATGTTTATAAGTGATATACTCCAAATCCTTACCCATGAATTCCTGGATAATTTCATATGGATCTTCGATCTTGGCGCTAGACAGAAAAGCATCGATCATCTCTTTGGCTACCAACCATTTTTCACCACGAATAGCAATCAGTGCATAGGTAAAATCTGGATGCAGGGTGATTGCCAAGTTGGAAGGAATCGTCCATGGGGTAGTGGTCCAAATGATGACATAAGCATCTTTAGGCAAAATCCCCTTCCCATCGGCTACCTGGAATTTAACATAGATAGAGGCAGATTTATGATCCTCGTACTCAATCTCGGCCTCAGCGAGTGCGGTTTCGCATTCTGGGCACCAATAAATTGGCTTAAGTCCTTTATAAATATAGCCCTTCTTGGCCATTTCACCAAAAGCCTTAATCTGAATGGCTTCATAATCCGGACGCAGAGTTAAATAAGGGTTGTCCCAATCGCCGATAACACCAAGACGTTTAAATTCTTCACGTTGGATATTAACATAAGAGATGGCAAATTCCTTGCATTTTTCTCTAAACTCAGCTTTGCTGACCTTATCGCGGTTCAGCCCTAAGTCCTTAATGGCTTTTTGCTCAATGGGCAAGCCATGGGTATCCCACCCCGGAACATATGGCGCATCGAAACCGGTCATGTTTTTATATTTAACGATCATATCCTTGAGGACCTTGTTCATAGCGTGGCCTAAATGGATATCGCCATTGGCATATGGAGGTCCATCATGAAGGATAAATTTAGGTTTACCGGCATTTTTCTTACCGATCCGGTGATACATATCCATCTCTTCCCACTTAGCCAGGATATCCGGCTCCTTTTGGGGCAGATTGCCCCGCATAGGGAAATCAGTCTGGGGTAAATTCAGCGTATTGCCATATTCTGTCTTATTCTCATGATCATGCTTTGCCATAAGTTTACTTACCAATACCTTTCTTGCTTTATATTGACTAATCACAGCATAAAAGTTTTTCGCCATAGGAGCATAGCTATCACACTTGGCCCTACGGCGAATTGTTAATACTTATAGACCAATTATAATATGCGAATCAGCACCTGGATTATAATGGATTCCAATAACTGTAAAGCTACAAAAGCGATAATTGGAGAAAGATCGATAGGGAAACTAGGGCGTGGTGGAATAAGACGCCTAAATAACCCTAGTACGGGTTCAGTGACCTCGTAAATAAAACGGGTAAAAAAGTTGTCCTGCACCCTGATCCAGGAAAAGATCACCCTGATTAAAATCAAGACATAATAAACATTAAATATAGTCTTGATAATCTGAATAACGATTGCTAAAGACCTCCTCGCTAAAAGGGCAAACGCTTACGAGCGCAGCCATTGGTTAGAGGAAAAACGGTCATCGTTCTCAAAATCCTCTGCCTCAAAATCGCCATCGCCTTCCATAATCTGACCGCTCATATCAACCTGAGAGGAACTAAAGATAAAGGTGCCTCCAGAAACCTTACGCGGAACGCCATCGAGGGCAAAGGCAGCGCCGGAGAGAAAATCTACCATTCTCTGGGCAACAGCTTTATCCATATCTTCAAAATTCACTACAGCTATCTTGCGCTCTTTGATAGTTCTAGCGATTTCTTGCATATCATCATAGGTAACCGCTTTAAAGAGAACGATCTCCAAATTATCGGCATTTTTACTTTTGGAAGGAACACTAATCAAATTAGTTTTCTTAACCGCTTTTTTCTCTTGTGGTTTATAAGCAGCTTTATCAGCGGAGGCATCGCCTACCGGCTCAGAAAAATCATTGTATTCTTCAATATCATCCTCATTTTTAAAGAAAAAGTCACTAACTTTGTCCATTATACCAGCCACTAATATCTCTCCTTTCGTGATTGAAAGTGCAAAATAAACAGCTATCTGTTTTACTTCTATGTAAAAACGGATAATTCCTGCAAAATTCTAATTTCTCGCGCCAAAAATACTGCTGCCGACTCTCACTATATTAGCGCCCTCTTCAACTGCTATCGGGTAATCATAGCTCATCCCCATAGAAAGGAAGCGGAAATCCAAATGAGGCAGATCTCTTTGCTTTTCTCGTTCATACAGTTTACGTAGTTCAGCAAAGACAGGTCGAATCTCTTCTGGGGCCTCCACATGAGGGCCGATAGTCATCAAGCCTTGGATGCGCAAGTGAGGATAATCAGCCATCGCTTCCAAAAAATCAGCTAATTCTTCTTCATGAATGCCGCTTTTAGTCTCTTCTTCAGCAATATTGAGCTGAACCAAGGCATTAGTAATAATGCCAGCAGCCCCACTGCGTTTTTCTATCTCTTCAGCTAAGGCAATACTATCCAACGAATGGATCAAAACAGTACGCCCAATGATATATTTCACTTTATTCGTCTGCAAATGTCCGATAAGATGCCAGTTAATATTGGGGAATTCCTCATATTTAGACATCATTTCCTGAACACGGTTTTCCCCAAAATCAGTAATACCTGCCTGTTCGGCCAAGCGCATTTTTTCTACTGTCTGAGTTTTTGTAACACCTAACAGTAGAACCGAAGAAGCTGCATACTGGCTATTAGCCTGCGCCTTGGCAATATTCTCTCTTACTTTTGCAATAGACTCTGCAATGGTCATTCTTATCACCTCAATACACTTTTTGTCCAACTTTAGCAGAGCTAGGATTGCTGGCAACCATATCAGTAGCACTGATACCTTCGACGATAACAGTCTCCTCGCTCTCGCCTAAAACTTCTACTTCACAGAAAGCTAATTTATTTCTATCTTTAATATAAACACCGGTCTGACCTTCATCGTTGGTGGTAACCGCTGATTTAGGTATCTCTATTCCGCTGGTAGTTTCACCAACCACATCAGCCTCGCCATAACGCAATTCATTTAGAAAATCATCCTCTACATTAATGCTGGCAATGATATACCTATCTTCGCTGGTGATGTTTTCCGCCTCGTTCACATAACCGGTCAAAGTATAACCCTCCGGCAAGCCTTCAAAACGTAAGCTAATCCTGCCATCATTAAGATATGGAGTGATATCCTCTTCAACGAATAAGCAGACATAAATATCGGCAAGATTATCCACCACACGAGCTACTTTCCGGCCAGTTCCTAGGTTAGCCGGAGCACTATCCACCTCCGTATCAGTAGAGTCACTGTTTTCGGTAGACATTTGGGCAAATACTTGCTGCCAATCAACCGATAAAATATTATCCGGAGTAAGCAGCTCCTCCCAGCCGTCCAAATCATAAAAAACCAAACCGCCGATATCCGTAGTCACCGCAGTGCTACCTGTATCAATATTCTGATCCGTATCTGTTGTCATATAGCCGATAGTACTGCCTGCCCTGACTTTTTGGCCAGATTCTACAGTAGGGATAAATTGGCCATAATCAGGAGCATAAATCACTGATTCGCTCCTAACAATTACCACCGGACACTTGAAAAAGGTATCGATGGTACCAAGTTCTGCCCGCACCATATCGAGCCTTAAGTAATTAATAAAGCTAATCAGCGTCACCAACAAAAAGATGACAACCCCTAATATTATTGCCGCTATTAACAAATGGCCTTTGTGCCAGTGTCTTTTAGGGGTGTTTTTGGTTGTAATTGGAATAATTTTACCCATCTTTAATATTATAGCATCCAGCTAGATCAGTCTCAAGAGACAAATAACGACAACTTTTGAGCATCCAAATCAAACAACGGATGGCTCTAAGAGCAATTTGCCAGACTGAAAACGGGAGGAGGCGAACATTTTGATATCAATACTATCATCTTCTCCGCATAAGGCATTAGCCACCAAGATGGCAGTTCTTGGAGCTACCATGAATCCATGCCCCGAAAAACCACATATAGTAACTAACCCTTCTGCATGGGGAGAAAATTCAATGACTGGGCTTCTATCTGGACTCATATCATAATGACCTGCCCATTGCCGCACAATGCGAAGCTCTTTTAAGGCGGGAAGAGTATCAGTAACAACCTTACTACATTTTTCCAAGAACTGCCAGGTCGAATTGATATTAAAACTAATCGGTTCTGTTTCGCCAATACCCATGATTAAGCTGCCATGCGGTGTTTGCTGTACATAAAACTTGCGAGAAAAGGACATCACCATCGGCATATATTTGCCATCAGCACCTAATGGAGCCACTGGCTCTGTAACCATAATCTGATGCCTCTCGGGAAAAACTGGTATCTCATCGCCTACTTGAGCAGCCAATCCCGGGGCCCATCCCCCGGCACAGTTGATTATGGTGTTAGCGCTAAACTCACCTTGATCAGTAAGAACGCCCTTGACCTTGCCCTGCTCTGCCAAAATCTGATCGACATGGGTGTAAGTGAGAATATCTACACCCATCTTCTTAGCACCCTGAGCATAAGCAAAAGTACAATGAAAAGGATCAGCATGCCCATCTTTCTGGCAAAAGGTAGCTCCATATAACCCAGCAGTATTGATATGGGGGACATACTGATAAATATTCTCGTCCAACCCCACAGTGAAAGAATCAACACCCAGGCTATGCTGTACAGCAAGATTTTCCTGAAATTGCTCCCATTCTTTTTCAGTATAAGCCAACAGCAGATAACCGGACTGATTCAGACCACAGGAGCGGTCATATCCGGTATAATCTTCCAATGTTTCAAATATATGCGTACTCTCAACAGCTAAGGTAGCATTGAGCATAGAGCCCCATTGTTGACGGATACCGGCCCCGCAGCGTCCGGTAGCACCAGAAGAGAGGTATTCTTTATCAATAAGCAGGATATCCGAACGGCCACGCTTGGCTAACTCAAAGGCTACCGCGCAGCCAACGATACCGCCGCCGATGATAATAACATCATAGGCTTTTTTCATTATTTATTCTCTCCTTCCTCTTCCTGATAGGCCTGGGCTAAGACGCCAACCTTAACTGGTTCCACCGGAGCACGGAAGGTAGGCATCAGTACATCCTCTACCGATATCCCATAGATTTTTGCCAGCTCTTGGGCGATCAGATTACGGCAGGTCCGTCCCTGACATGGTCCCATCCCCGCACGAGTGACTCGTTTTATCTCATCTAAAGTACGGCAGCCAGCATTAATCGCCGCTAAAATATCTTCTCTGGTTACATCTTCACAACGGCAAACAATAGTCTGATCAGCCATTATTTATACCCTCCTACCTTGATATTTCTCACTTGCATCGCCAATTCTTTAGGTACCTTGAGGGCAATAATATAGGTTTTGTTTTGCTCTCCACTGGCAATCACTTCAGCGACCTCAAACCAACCCATCTCCGCGCCGCTCCGATCTAAACCACAGGCATATTGTCCGACTTTTGGCAAAGGCACAAACTCAAACGGGAATTTGACTAAAGCATTATCATCACTATAAGTCATATCAACGACAAAAATTGCTTGTCCAGGACAGCTGGTAATACATTGTCCGCAACCGATGCATTTTTCAGCATCAAAATCAGGGATTTCATTGATATCTTTGCCAATAGTAATCGCACCCTGAGGACAAGCTTTAACACAAGGAGCGCAAGGTATTTTTTGGAAACATTCTAAAATAGCTACAGGCCCTTTTTGCAACCGTTCTTCAGCAGGAATAACCTGTTGCAGGTCTTCCTGAGTGGGGATTCCATCTTTGCTCAGCATACCACCGCTCCTCTCTTAGCCGCCATTTTTTCTAATCCGTGGCGAATCTTTTCCGACATCGGGCCTGAACGCAGAGTTTTGAGCTCCCTACGGCAGGCTTCCTGCATCTCAGCAGCCTGATCCACCTTATAACCAAGAGCAGCTGCGGCGCTAATTCCGGCCAAGCGGCCTTCCAGCATCGCTGTGGTAGCCTCCTCCAACCCGCTGACATCGCCAGCAGCATAAACACCTGATACTGTAGTTTCCATCGTTTGATCCACCAGGGGAACGCAGCCGCCTAATTCGCGGATACAAGCCATCTTGCAGCCAGCCAGCCAACATAGTTCAGCCAAGGGGCTAAGTCCTACTGATAAGCAAATAGCGTCACAAACGATATCCTCCTCAGAGCCAGGAATAACCTGTCTGTTTTCATCTAGCTTAACGATTTTAGCACCCTCAACCTTACCATTACCATAAGCCTCAGCAATTGTCATCGAGGTTTTGATCGGAATGCCACATCTTTGCAATTTGCTGGCATGCACTAGGTAACCACCGATCTGCGGCATTACCTCGATAACAGCTGCAACATCTACTCCTGATTGTTTCAACTGGTAACTAACAGTAAGGCCGATATTGCCGGCACCTACCATCAAAACTCTTTCTGCAGGCTTAACCCCAGCATGAACCAAGGTCTCTGCCGCTCCCGCCGCATAAACACCAGGCAAATCATTACCAGGAAAACTCAAAAAATTCTCTGAGGCTCCAGTGGCGATAATGATTTTAGCAGGTTTAATCTTTTGATGTTCTCCTTGATAAAGGCAGGTAACTACACCGTCCTCATAAATGCCCAGGACCGTAGCCCCAGTCCAAACTTCGATCTGGGGATAAGCAGCAATTTCCTGCAAAAGTTCTGCGCCAATCTGGAATCCTCTCATCCCAGCATGTTTATTACCAAAAAATTTGCCGGTCTGGATCATTAACTGACCACCTAGATCTTGGTTTCTTTCGCAAATAAGCACTTTAGCGCCCATAGAGGCTGCAGCACTGGCAGCGCAAAGTCCGGCAGGTCCACCACCGATAATCAATACCTCAATATCCTTCATATTTTTACTACCCCCTTGGACTGCTGCTCCTCTACTTGCATTCCCTCTGCGCATTTCAAGACACAAACTCGCACATTAGGCTCGCCATTAACAGTCATAAAACAACTTGAGCAATTACCTATCGCGCAAAAAAGTCCCCGGGGGCGATGTAATTCAGGAGAATAGCCTAAACGCCTAATGCCTGCTGCATGCAGGGCCTCAGCAACAGTTTCATTTTCATAGCCTTCTATTTTTTCGCCATTATAATAGAAGGTAATCTTTTTCCCTCGGTCAAACTTGAGTATCGGGTGTTCCTCTATCCGCATCTTCGAACCTCCTTGCCATCTTAGCAGCTAAAATTTACCGTTAAATCATATATTTATTTATCGACAATAAAGTTGACCACAAGATCTATAACAGTTAATATTTCTGCTGCTGCCTTCTTATCACCTGCCAAAAAGCATAAAATAGCTCACAGAAATAAAACGCTTCTTGGCAGTCAAGAAGCGTTGCTAAAATAATATTAACAAAGGTCTAATTATTTTCTGCTTTAGTGGTCTGCAGTTCCTTTTGCAGCGCTTTGATTTCGTCTATAAAGGTAGAGACATCTTCAAACTTACGATAAACACTGGCAAAACGAACATACGCTACCTGATCAACGCCACGCAAATGAGCCATTACTAGTTCGCCGATCTCCTTGGAAGAAACCTCACGTTCTAGGTTATTGCGCAGCTCTCTTTCAATATCATTAACGATCGATTCCAGCACAGTGATAGGGACACTTCGTTTATCACAAGCCTTGATCAAACCGTTCAAAATTTTATTAGCATCAAACATTTCTCGGCGGTTATCGGACTTGACAACGATCAGCGGCAGCTCCTCTACCCTTTCATAGGTAGTAAATCTTTTACCGCAAGCCAGGCACTCTCTGCGGCGGCGAATGCTCCGACCTTCTTCTACCGGACGGGAATCCAGAACCTTAGAGTCCTCATGTCCACAAAAAACGCATCTCATAAATATCCCCCTAACCGTAGATATATGATTAGATTAATGCTCAAGCTATACTTCATCTAGTATATTTTTTATTATAAAACACCAGATAAAGCATTGCAAGCTTTTTTAAGAAATAAATATGTTTTAATTATTCTCCTATCAATTACTGTTTTAGGGTATGATACCGCAATTATTCGCATATATAAAAGCTAAGAGGTGATAAAGATGTTCCTTATTTCCGAACTTCGTCGCAAAGATGTGATCAATGAAATAGATGGGAAAAAACTAGGATATGTTTATGATATCGAAATAGATATCAATGCTGGTTCTATCGATGCGGTTATTATCCCTGGTGAAAGCCGTTTTTTAGGCTTTTTCGTGCGCAGCGAAGAGACTATCATTCCCTGGGATAAAATCAAAAAAATCGGCCTTGACGTCATCCTGATTGGAGATGAACGCTCAAAGCCGATTGTAACAGATATTGTCGATACCAGAGTACAGGATATCGAACCTGCCAAACATAAAGAATATGACTGGGAGGAATGGGAATTATAAAAGACTACTATTTGCCGCCAAACAATTCGGAGAGCTTCCATTTGATCTGCACGCCATTATCTGATTGCTCTCCCGTATAAGAAGACCAAACGCTTAAAGCCAAATCAGGATCATATTCAGAAGCTAGATCAACAAAGCATAGCGGTGGAAAAAGCACACACCACCAATTCTTTCCTTCCCCTTCGCCAAGAATGATTCGCAGAGCATCATATTCCCCCGAGGCAAAAACCATTCCATCATAATTTATCTCAGGAAAATCCGCCCTCTCTAGAGCTAAAGTAGCCTGATAATCAGCCTTACCGTTCAAGAACGCATTACAGGCCTCAGTCAACTGAGGAATATTTGCCTCAATCAGATTCATAGCTGCTTCTTTATTCTCAATATCAGCTAACTGCGGCTTTAATAAAGTAATAATAAAATCCCTTACTTGCAGCTTTAACTGTTGATCTTCTGTGCTATCACTATTAGCTAAAACATGAAGACGCAACGGCTTCTCGTTGGCGCTGGCATTAGCAAATAATACCTGGCTATCATCACCAAAAATATAAAAAGATAAGGCCGAGAGTAAAATTATCAAAGCTACCGCTAACCACTTAAATACTTTTGTTTTGGTCATCTATTTTATCTCCTTCTTGCTGTTCGTGTTCTAAATAACCACGCAAAAAAATGAATTCATAAATAGAACTGCAAATTTTCTTCAATAATTTCCGCATCGCTTAAATATACTTACGCAGCTGCATCAAAGCGCCTTTTTCCAAGCGTGACACCTGCGCCTGAGAAATACCGATCTCTTCTGCCACTTCCATCTGCGTTTTGCCGACAAAAAAGCGTAGATTGATAATCTTTTTCTCCCGTTCGCCTAATTTGGACAATCCTTCCCGGATATTCAGGGATTCCAGCCAGGTCTTTTCGCCATATTTTTCATCGCCAACCATATCCATCATGTATACTGGGTCGCCACTCTCATTGCTGATAGGCTCAAATAAGGATATCGGGTCAGCTATTGCGTCCAAAGCAAAAATAACATCTTCGCGCGGCAAATCTATTTTTTTAGCTATTTCATCGATCGTTGGTTCCTTACCATGCTCATTGACAAAAGCGTCTCTGGCCTGGAGCGCACGGTAGGCGATATCACGCATAGAGCGGGAAACACGAATCGCATTATTATCACGCAAATAGCGGCGGATCTCACCAATGATCATCGGCACAGCGTAGGTAGAAAGGCGTACGCCTTGGCTTAGATCAAAATTATCGATTGCTTTTATCAAACCAATGCAGCCAACCTGAAAAAGGTCATCGGCATTTTCACCTCTATTATTAAACCTTTGGATAACGCTCAAAACCAGACGAAGGTTGCCGGCAATCAGCTCCTCCCGGGCCTCTCTATTCCCCTTTTGCATCTCTACAAACAATTCATTTATTCTGTCATTTGGTAATACTGGCAACTTAGCGGTATTAACACCGCAGATCTCCACTTTATTAAGCAAGCTATTCACTCCTCGGAGTTGGCGCTTATGAATCAATTATTACCGTAAACCCAAACATTTATACCCCGGGGAAAAGCAAAAAAGACAGCCTTTACGGGAGACACTTTGCAAGGAAGCTTTCTCTTTTCGGCTTTTGGAATCAGCCGGAATAATTGGTTTTATAGGAAAAGCAATCATATTGGAGAATTACCGATAATAAAGACGGGTAGAGTTTTCAAACTCTGCCCGTCTTGTTTTCTATGATGCAATATTTTGTTTTTATCTTCCCACTCACGCATACCCACCCAAATGGGGTGAGTGGGTTTACTCTTTCTATTGCCAACGCTGGAATGAAAAAGCTTCAAATACCATGTAGAAGATACCCCAACCGCCGGAATCAAAACAACACTTGGCAACGTCGCAAATCTAGCATCCAGTCAGCCAGCTGCTAGAATTTTGGTCGGCAGAACCGTCTGGGCACTGGCCTTAACACGGTTCCACAACCGATAAATGCTTCACTACATGAGCATGGAAAAGCAGACTATCCTGGAGCTCAGGGCTCAGTATATTGTCACTGAGCGGCTCGCTCCAGTGGCTGAAATACTTGTTGCTGGCGTGGATCACGCTACTGTGCTCAGAGCTCTCTGAGATCAACTCATAGCGCTCAGAAATCAACCTGAAACCCAGTTCTACCGCTGTCAATATAGATGTATAGTACTATTTCTCAATCAAATATATAGAGCGGACAAACCAAATAGTTTATTTGCCCTTTTCTCTATTGTGTCTATTCCTGATTCTCGATGAATATCTGCTCCGGCTGGTGGGATTGATATTCACATCCGTAAAGCGTATGTACTGCTGACAAAGACCGGTTTTTATATCTTTCTGTGTCTCCGAGAAGAAGCCATGTTTATAATATTATCCAAAAAGTTGAAGAACTGACCAATGAGAAAAGCTGAATCAGCTACGAAACAATGTATGGCAGCAGCATTTTTTGGTTACCGCTTCTGAAAATAAAAATCGGCTATAAAAATAAGGCTGTGACAGCTTGTGCTGCTCACTGTAGACGCATCGGAAGTTCAACTGACCGACTTAGGAGATTTTGAGGATTTAGAAAAGGCAAAGGCCAAACAAGACGCTGCTCTGAATACCATAAAAACAAAAGCACTTAGAACCATTCGCTTCTAAGTGCTTTTTTCTTTGCGACAAGAAAGACTCATTTTTCTAGCGCCAGTTCACCAGATTTTTTGAATACCAGGATTCCTTTGGAAGAAGGTGTGATAGAGCAGGAAACCAGTTCAAACCCGTCCTGTTCCATTTTGTTGGCCGTTTCCTCTACTCTGACGGCCATTTCCTTTGCCTTAGGAGAATATTTGACAACCACCGTTTTGTACATCAAACTCACCTCCTATTCATGAAATACGTCGGAAACAATAAAATATCATCAAAATTTATCCATTAAATTAGTAAAGAAATGTATGCCTTCCAGCACAGTGATTGCTTTTTTATGTGTCGTTATGCCTTTATTTCTTGTATAGCTAGTAAAAAACGGTCAATGAACATGAGCTGCTTTATCATGTAAAAATTGCAACAGGGCCTGTTCCTGTTCCAACGTGAAGGTTCGAGGGAGCCACAATGTTTTGGTGAACGGGCCTTTTTTATTGGTAGCGTAAGAATCCTTTGTCTTTTTGGTAAACTGCCCTCGGATGCGGATGGCTCTTTTCCCAACACGATAGCTCTCCAGTTGAAGCAGTGTAAAGGTGAATTCCCTACGTTCCTCCATGCTGCCACTGTAACCGGTATAATACAGCTGGTTCTGTTCAAGATAAACCCGCTGTACCAAGGATGTTCCGGAGCAGTTGACCCAATACATCAGCAGAGGGATAAAGGAGAAAACGGCGACAGCCATCAACACCAAAAATGGCCTCCTCAATAGCTGGACGGTCAAAAGATCCTGAGCGTTCTTGGTAAGAGAAAGTACAAGTCCAGAAATCAAGCAAACGCCAGGACAAACTAACAGTGTCAATATTTTTGGCAGCAGGAGATACCGCTTCCGGCAAACTGGGTCGGTTTCCAGCACCCGGACATCTGACTGGACAGCAGCTTGCTTTTCCTGTGCGAGCCTTTCTTTATATACGGCCTTGTCTCCCTGATAACCAGAAATTAAGGATAGGATAAGCGGAATCAAAAGCAACAGCAAGGCGGTCAAAGCAATGGTAAGAATAAAGGCATGGCTGGCAATCTGTGAAAGAGGTGCAAAAACGACAATACAGACGATGAGCGTCAACAGTTCTAAAACCAGCAAATAGAACCCCACCGGCAGAAAGACATTTAGAAAACGCTTGCCTTTCAGGGAATACCGTTTACTTTTTTCCAGATTCCGCAATCCTTTGCCCTGGACATATCCAGTTGTAAAGTCGGAGACCGTCTGCGCATTGGATAGGTTAGCAAATAGCAGCAGTGCCGTGATGGTAAACAAAACTCCCCTGCTTTTTTCGGCGATATCTTTTGTCTGCTTTTTTATGGCAGGAATAAAGGTCAAAATAATTTTGACGATCAGGGTGAGATAGATCGGGCCAAAGAGCATGAAAAACATCCGAAGGTTGAAAAACATTTCTTCAGACAATCCAAGACGACTGGCCGGGACAAGGGAGAATAGCAGGCCGATGATAATAAACACCGCATAAGATACCACAACCTTAAGCACCCATTTCCCAAAGCGAATACTTCGTTTTTCCTGCATCCAGTTCCCCTTCCTTACAGCTCAACGGCATTACGCTTATTCGAGAATGACAGACATCCGAGAGTCACTGCCAGGATGTCGATTAAGCTTCGGAGGATCAGATCGGAGATGTCTGCATCAAACACTAATGGCATAAAGAAATTGAAGAGAATCAAATCCACCCCAAACAAAAGGCAGCCCAAAATCATTGCCCTCTTTACCCTATTTCCGTTGCTAATATAAAGATTCAGCCATGACATCACACAGGAGATTGCAAGACCTGTCAACAGACACCACAGTACCGTTTCCAATGGTTTCTCATCAAAAGAAGAGTAAATGCCAAAGATAAAATATTGTATCATCCGCCCGGCGAAGAAGCAGGCAGTCACGGTCAGCACTGGAAGGACAGGAAATGCAGTTTTCTGCAGGCCTGCTGAATATTTGGGTTTTCCAAATAGCCATCCAAGCAGCAAACCCATAACAATCAAAGCCAAGCTATCAGCCACTGGGTAAGTAATCCGATCAATGACCGCTACATGGGGTAAAGGTTCTAAAAGATAAACAATCCACACAACACAGCAGGAAAGGCCGTATTTCAGACCCTGTAAAATCAGCTTTCCGCCCAACCGGTTCCGGATGAGCAGGAACAACGAAGCAATCAGTGAGTAAGCGAAAATCCCATAGACAGTAAAAGCCAGTGGCATGGTACCGTTTTGTGCGAAAACACTAGGCTCCAGAACTGTCTGCTCGCCAGCTGGGATAGAAAGTTGCCCGATGATGCGGACGATAGTGGTGATAAGACCGATTAGAAGGATTTTCAGTATATTTTTAAAGGTTTTATTCATATCGTTTCCCCTGTATTTCCTCAATAATCGGTTGCAACGCACGGAAATCTGTAAAATCCACCTGTTTTCCATAAGTTTCTATAAATGCCCGATTCTCTGCGGTTTGCTTTTCACAAGACGTCTTGCAAACAGACTGGTACAGTAATGCCATTATCGTGCGGTGTCCGACGTTCAGGTTCTGGTAATCAATACCCCCTCGAAGATGAAAAATTTTCGTCCGACAAAACAGTTCTGTCGGAAGCCGTCTTTGAAGAGATACTCGAATATTTTCTCGATTTTCCGGTTCTTTGGGGTCAGCCAAACCCACTGTGACGATGATCAACGTTTGTCCCCCATGCAAGGAGAGGCCCCGCAAGGTTTTTGCCAATCCCAGGACGCCGCCAGCATACAATCCACCCAAATAGATAATAGTTTTTATATCGGAAAGATCTGGCATTTGTTTATAACTAACCGCCGGAATATCGGTTTGTTCAGACAGTTTTTCCGCATATCGGCGGGTGCTTCCATAATGGCTGCCGTAGACAATGATATGCTCCATAACTATCCTCCTATTAACTATGCCATTTGTCCTGCTGCAAAAGTGCGAAAAGAAAGCGGCCTTGAAAGAGAGAAGATAAAATCATAAATACGTCCGCGATGGGGATAAACAGCCAAGAGGGTATCATGACCCGCGTAAATTGGTTGGGCAATACTCGCTCCCTACGGATAGCTGACGAAAGACGTGCCATACACCACAACATGCCGCTATTGAGAAAAAGCCATGTTAACATCTGGATGACGAAAGAACGCCATAATTCGCCTGAAATGGTGCCGATGCTGCAAAGGGATAACGCCATTTGCAACAGGATGATTCCAATCAGGATGGGGTAAATGATCCCCAATACCTGGAGCATCACCCCGCCGCCAATTCCGATTCCGCCACCCCAAGTGATTTCTGCCCTTTCACACCACGCCTGAAGCATATTTAGAGCGGGTCGATTTTGTTTTCCTTCGACAAAACCGTTATTGGCAAGTACATACAATCGGAACTGGCAAGGATGATTTTTACAGTATCCCTCCGCTTGGATGAGAAATTCCACTATATGGGACGGAAGGCCATCTACATAAAGAGGGACGAAAAGGCATACCACATCCATGCCGGGCAATAGTTCCAGTACTCGCTGAAAATCTTGTTGACAGCTAAGGGATACCACTTTTTTTCGGATGCCCGGCAGAAACAGCCGGAATAAACCCGAGAAAAATCGGGAGGCGCCACCCTTTTTCTTGGGACTTGCATTCAAGATTAGAAGATTCATAAGCTGGCCTCCTTTATCTGTTCGATATTTTTGAAGAAAACCACATCCGCTTCCTCATAATCCAGATTCAGACGGTTGCGCTCGACAACCTCTTTGGCTATCTCCTCTTCAAATTTCGTGCATTCCCCATAAAAATAAACACGCAGCAACTTCCGATGGGGATAACGGCTAATGTGGTGAGTTTGCCCGCCCCGCCAGGTAAAAAACGGGAGAGACTCCCCAATCGCACGATCCAAGATAGCCTTGACAGGGCTGCTATACCCACCATAACAGCACTGGCTGACGATGATCAGCGGATCACTCTGGCCAATGAGCGCTCCAATGTGCTGCAAAGAATCCTTCATTATGCAAAAACCGGCGTTCTTCAGCCAACACTTAAAACAGCCACAGCAGGGAGCATACTGATTGTTCGCATGAATGACAACCGAATCCTTATCCGATTTTCCCAGAAAAAGAGCCTCCCCTTCTCTAAGATCGTGGATTATCACCTTCATATACCAGCTTCTCCTTTTAAAATAACTTTTTAACGCCATTCTTACCGAAAACATAGCGGTCTGGTTTGTCGAAACGTTTGTGATGAAAAGGCCCCAAAAGCGTCTCGCATTTTAACTTATCACAAAGACAATATTCCATTTTGATTATATAATGTGCAGCATAAAGCAACTACCCGCTTTCGGTTAAATATGTGTAAAAAGTATGTATGACGCTTTATGCGACAGGGAATAGGGATTGTTGAGAGGATATTATGAGAATAAAACAAATTGTGATCTATATAGCAATATATCACGATTTACGGAAGGGAAAATTATTTAGTATGCCCTTACTTTTGCCTGTCTATACGCAACTTGACAAATAATCTCTGATCTGGTAGGACATAAAATACTCTTTTTAGAGAGCAACAACTGAATAGGAAAGAAAACTCGAAATGGAAGAATCACTCCAAGAGCATTTAGCGGAACTGGAACGCAGCAAAGAAAAAACGGCATAACCAAAGGCTACACCGGTAAAACACAACAATTTTAATTTGATATACAAAAGTCTTAGTGCACCTTTCTTACGGATGGTGCCTTAACAGCTGTCTTTTTTCGTCTTTGCTCAATTATTTCTTAATATCATTAGTCAAAGAACGATTATCAGAAGATCGCGACCGCTGCCGGAAGGGATCAGAGAGAGGGCCGCCACTCATTGGCCTAATGTTCTTTTCTGCCAAACAGGCCCGGAAAATAGCATCGCTGCCAAACTTTTCCCTTATTTTATCTACGGTTTTATCGACTTGCGATAATTTAGTATAATTATCATCAGTAAATAAGCTACCTTGTCTTATACCATAATGATCGACCTTACTCATATAAATACCCAGCTGTCTCAAAGGCGTATGCTTATCCCATAATTGATTCAAGGCCAAGCAGGCGGCCTGATATATCTCTAAGGTCAAATTAGTTGGATAGGCTAATTGCAATTGATGAGAAAAGTCGTGAAATTGGCTACTACGCAAGTGAAGCGTCAAACAAGAACCATACTGGTTGTCCCGTCGCATTCTGGCCCCCACAGTCTCGCTCAGTGATAGCAATACCTTATGGGCAGCGGTAATATCGATAATATCCAAAGCAGTGGTGGTAGAATTACCATACCCTTTATTCAAGGAAGCTTGACTAGCTACCACATCAAAACAGCGGCCATTAGCATAATGCCAAATGATCTCGCCATGCTTATGCAGGCGTGAGCGTAAATGACGAACATCAGCTTTCGCCAAGTCACCGATGGTTAAAATACCCATAGCAAGCAATTTTTTCTCTGTAGCCGGACCGACAAAAAACAGCTTGCCTACTGGCAAGGGCCATAATTTTGCAGCTAATTCATCCGGGAATAAAGTATGAACACGGTCTGGTTTCAGAAAATCGCTGGCCATCTTAGCTAACAGTTTATTAGTCGAGATACCAATATTGACAGTAAAGCCCAATTCATCGCGGATACGGTCTTTCAGCAGTGTAGCGACACGTACCGGATCCCCATATAATTTATCAGTACCAGTCAAATCGATCCAAGCCTCATCAATGGAATACTGCTCGACAACTGGCGCTACCTTCTGCAGTAAATCCATTAATCGGGCAGAACAATGCACATAGAGCTCATAGTCAGGGGCATAAATAGCTAAATGCGGGCATTTATGTAATGCTTGAAAAAGTGGTTCGCCAGTTTTAACTCCATAGGATTTGGCCACAATACTGCTAGCCAGAACAATACCACGCCGCGTTTGCTGGTCTCCACCGATCACCGCAGGAGTCTCTCTGATATCGATAGAATCAGGTAATCTATGCAGCCGATCTACTGCGGTCCAAGAAAGAAAAGCGCTATTAACATCAATATGGCAAATAATATTTTCCAACCGTAGATCAGCCCTCCACCAATAAAAACGATAATTGCCAATACCTATAATCATCATAACTCGAACATACGTTCTAGTCAAGGGCTAATAATTACTAAATTTAGGAAATTCTTTTTCCACAGCGATGGCAAAATTCAAAATCATTTTCACTTAAGCTACCACAATAAGGGCATTGCCTACCGCATCCTTTTCTTCCCTCACTAAGGATCATATTAACTACAGCCATATAGTTATTAAATAAGCTTTGGTATCTCCTCATCTATGATTCCTCCTTCAATTATACCTCAGCTTATTATGCCCAGAACAAAGGGGATTTAACAACAACAATTAGCTGAATCCCATAGAGCATTGTCATAAATTAGCAGATACTTTTTTCAGCTTTACTTCCATTTCTGGTTTATGCTATACTGGTTTATGCCCTAGGGCAAACAGTTATTTTATTAACCATATTTGATGGAGGGAGCCAAATGAGTCAATATGCTACTAATCCTCAAACTCTTGAGGAAGCCTTGGAACCAGAGAAGGTTCAAGTAAAAAACTGGTCTGCTTTTATCGAGTCTGAGGTAGTCAACTTTTTTAATACCTATAAGCTAGAAAAAATGACATTAGAAGATGGTAGAGGCAATAAGGCCAAATTAGCACGTACCAAAGATAATGACATCAAAGTCGAATACACGTCCTCGGTATTGTTATAAAAATATCATAATGAAAGGTCGTGGAGCAAATGGTATCTGAGACTACATCGCCCAAATATATATGCTATTGCGATGAGGTTACTGAAGACGATATTGTTGCCGCTATGCGTGCAGGAGCTGATACTGTAGATAAAGTGATTGCAGCTACTGGGGCGATGACCCATTGCGACTGCAAAAACAAAAATCCCAAAGGCACCTGATGCCGCCGTGATATAGTTGAAGTTTTCAACAAACATCAAGATGTGCTATAACCAACAAACTCCCCTGTTATAACAGGGGAGTTTTTGTTTGCCTACTGTTCATTTGATTAGTAGTTTAAGGGTTGTTATGCTGAAGGATGAATTTCAAGTCATTTTGGCAAATACGTTTAAGAAAAAACGTGCTTATACCTGTATATATAAGTGAAAGATATTTTCCTTGGCCAAGGAGGATATGATGGACGATATCGCCATTATCAAATTATTAAAAAGAACGCCACAGGAAGGACTGCATCAACTGATCAGTGCCTATCGTGGGCTTGTTGGTAAAATTTGTGCCAATGTTCTAGCAGGCCATCCGGAGGATATTGAGGAGGCTATTGCCGATACCTTTATCAAGATCTGGAAAAATGCCTCCAAGCTGAATCCTAAGCGGGGCTCGCTCAAAGGCTTACTGATCGTTACCGCCCGTCATCAGGCAATCAACCGTCTCCAACAACTGTCACGGAGCAATATGGTTCCCTTGAACGATGAATTGCTTTATGACCAACATGATATAGTCGAATATTTGTTGGCACAAGAAGATAGCGACATATTACAACAAGCAGTCAATCTTCTACCAGAGCCAGACCGGGAAATATTCGTTAGAAGGCATTATCTTTTAGAATCAGTACGGGACATTGCAGCACACTTACAGATGAATGAAAAACAAATCAGCAACCGGCTTTACCAAAGCAAGCTCAAACTACGAAAAGACCTCCAGGAAAGGGGCATTATTAATGAATAAAGATTTCGATCAATATCTTAATAAACTCACCAAAGATGCACCGCCAGCAAACAAAAATGAAATTGAAAGCACCTGGCAAAAAGTACAGCAAAAGCAACAGCAACAGTCACACCAGAAAATGCCCAAGAAAAAAGGTAGCGGAAAAATAGCTGTGCTTATCGCTGCTTGCCTATTATTCTTTCTCGGTGCAGCAGCCCTTCTACCCGATAGCTACGGGGAGAATACTGATCTCCAGCAACCGTTTTCCAGTGATTTAGTCTATGCGGCCAGCAATTATGATGAGATCTATCAAGCGTTGATTCAAACTTCGCTTGGCGACTCCAGCTTTACCGAAGAGGTGATCAGCGAAGATACTTCATCCTCCCCTACAGCAAATATTTCCAATAGCGATAACGTAAACACACCGCAATCCAGCGCTGCGTTTGACTCAGCCGAAACCGAAAACTATTCGCAAACTAATACTCAGGTAGCAGGCATTGATGAAGGAGATATTGTCAAAACTGATAGGCAAAACATCTATCTGCTTCGTGATAATGAATTGATTATCAGTAGTGCCAACGGTGCTGACAGCGCTATTCTTTCCCAAACTAAGATACTACCCGACTTTGATGAATTAGCAGCAGATGAAAGCTATCAATTTGCCTCGGAGATCTATGTTTATGATAACTATTTAGCAGTAATCACTTCTAAGGCTCAATTAATGATTTGCAGTTATCCTAGTGCAACAAGCAATTCCGATGCCAATGGAGCTGCCGTCAAGACAGATGCAGTGGCAGACTATTGGCCAGGCAGCACAGAAGTGACGTCTATTCTAATTTATGATATCAGCGATCCTACTTCTCCCCAACTATTGAATAGTGTCGGACAGGATGGTTATTATACCAGTTCCCGGTTAATCGATAACACTTTATACCTTATCAGTCAATATTCAGTCTATAGCGGCATCGATAGTGAACAACCAGCAACCTTTGTTCCTGGCATTTATCAAAATGAAGAACGGACTATTATCAATGCTGATGCTATCTGCCTGCTACCAGAAGCAGAAAGCTCTACTTATACCATTATTAGCGCTATTAACCTAACAAGTCAGACCATCGAAGATAAGATCAGCGTTTTAGGCGGCGGAGATACTATTTACATGAATCATGATAATCTCTATATTGCCCGCAGCTATTATGAAACTGCAGAAAGCTCCCCCTATACTGAAGATCAATATACTGTGGTAGCTTATGAGGAGCAAAGCGTTACTGATATTATGCGCTTCTCCCTTAGTGACGGAAGTATTAGTTTGGTAGCTGCCGGCCAAATCGAAGGTTGGCTGGACAGTCAGTTTGCGCTTGATGAATACAATGGATATCTGCGGGCAGTGACCACTGTTAATAACAACAACTATAAAATCTATACTGATGAAGCCAGAGGTTGGCAAAATTACCAGTGGGATGATGAAGCAAATTCTACCACTAGCGCCTTGTGGATACTAGACGAAGAATTAAAGTTAGCCAGCAGCATCGAAGATCTTGCCCCTGGCGAGCAGGTTTATTCCGTCCGTTTTACAGGCAATGTCGGCTACTTTGTTACCTTCCGGCAGGTAGACCCCTTATTTACCGTAGATCTTTCTGATCCATATGCACCGCAAATGCTCTCCGAGTTAAAAATCCCTGGTTTTTCTGAATATCTTCATCCCTACAGCGATGGCCGTTTATTGGGTCTGGGGCAAGATGCAGATGAACAAACAGGTGTCACCGGTAATTTAAAATTGACAATGTTCGATACCAGCGATCCGGTTAATGTAACCGAAAAGCATACTTTAATCTTAGACAGCCAATACTCTCAGACCCTCTATAACCATAAGGCGATCTTGGTTTCAGCAGCGCATGACCTGATTGCCTTCCCCACTGATAATAATCAATATGAAGTCTATGGTTATGACGATACCCAAGGATTTTATCAAAGAGGTTCTTTTAGTGCTGATGAAGAAAACTGGTATAATGAAGCACGGGGACTCTTTGTCGATGATAGCATCTATATCTGCCTTTTCAATAGTATCACCATTGTCGATATCAACAATCTGAGCCATTTAGCAACCTTGCATTTTTAAATTAAATATTCAATATTGTAATTTTAATAATTTGTCCCTTAGCAGATCTAAAAAAGGCAGCTCGTTAAAGAGCTGCCTTTTACTAATTTAAATAATTTTAGATATTATATCCGTCCTTTAGTAAGATCCAAGCGGACATAATCAGGCAAGCCATCCTTCATCGGTACTTCAACTTCACCTAAAATCAATGGGCGGGCATAATTGATAAATTCATCAGTAACATAGTTGGCTTGCTTAGTGATCCAAGATAGCGGTACCTTCTGCTCATTATTCGCTACCAGATCAAGAGCTACTTCGCCACAAGTGCACTTATACGGGGCATCACTGGTACGTTCTAAAGTGACCATGACTCCGCTTTTATCAGCTAGGGCATAATGAACCGCCTCTGCACCAACCATATAGGCCTCATCAGCATCAGTTTTTGATGCAAAATGCATTGCTGAGCGCTGAGCGGTGCCTAAAGTATTACAGCGGGCATTGATACCAATTTCATTTTCAACCATCTCTTTTAAGGAAATGCCTACCCCTGATAACTGCATATGGCCAAAAGCGTCCACTGAACCAGAGGTAAAGCAGTACTCGCCTTTTTCATTGGTAATGCCTTCTGACACTACAACATAACAATAACCCAGATCCTTATAAACCGCTTCAACATCGCTTAAGAAGCGTTCTTTGGAAAAGGCTACCTCTGGCAAATAAATCAGATGCGGGGCTTCGTTATCAAAACGTTTAGCTAACGCAGCGGCCGCAGTAAGCCAGCCAGCATCACGCCCCATAGCCTCGAGAATAGTAACTTTATTTTTAGTTGAAACACTCTCCAAATCGATCCCGGTTTCCCGGACGGTAGCGGCGATATATTTAGCTGCTGATCCATACCCCGGAGAATGGTCACAGAAAGGTAGATCATTATCGATCGTCTTAGGAACACCAATCACCCGCATATCCCAGCCGGCATCTTGAGCAGCTAAAAAGGTTTTATGTGCGGTATCCATACTATCGTTGCCACCATTATAGAAAAAATAGCGGATATTATGCTTTTTGAGGATATTGACCAATTTGATCTGATCATCATCACTGACCTTATAACGGCAAGAAAAAATACCGGCTCCAGGGGTATAACGCAGCCCGGCGATATCCTCTTCACGTTGTTCCTTTAGGTCAATGATATTACCTTCTAAAATACCCTTGATGCCGCTGATGCCAGCATAAATAGTGCCAAAATCAGCCTCCTTAAACCAAGTCTGGATCACTCCGCAGATACTATTGTTGATTACCGGCGAGGGACCGCCGCTTTGAGCGACAATGGCGTTTCCTTTTAATACCATGGCTATTTCTCCTTATTAATTTAATCAGCTAATTAAAAACTACTTCTTACCTGCTTCGTTACATCTTCTCCGGCTCACCGATCTCGCCTTCATCAATAATGGTGATATGCTTGATCTTTTGCTCCTGAAGAGGCCTGTCATTACGGTCTGTAGCTGTAGTAGCGATCTCATCTACCACATCCATACCATTGACAACTTCGCCAAAAGCAGCATAATCACCATCAAGGAAAAAGCCATCCTGATGCATGATGAAAAATTGACTACCAGCACTATTAGGAGCAGATGTGCGGGCCATAGAGATGACGCCTCTTTTATGGCGCAAGGGATTTCTGACACCATTATTGGCAAATTCACCCTTGATACAATATCCCGGGCCACCCATGCCGCTGCCTTCTGGACAACCACCTTGGATCATAAAGCCATTAATAACGCGATGGAAAATCAATCCATCATAAAAGCCCTGATTAGCCAGGTAAAGAAAATTTTTGACCGTATTTGGTGCAGCATCTGGTGCTAACTCTACTTCGATCTTTTTACCATTTTCCATTTCAATGACTATCATATCTTTCTCCTTATCATAAAATAAAGTATAATAGTAAAACTATACTATTCCAAATCATATGGGTGCAAAAATTCATCCATAGGTTGTGATACCGGTCATAGAGCCAGGCAAAGCAAATCCCCCCGACACATAGAGGCAAAAAAGTCCAAATATTCATGTGGATCAGCGCAAAAATGGCTCCTGACAAGATGATACCCCAGGTCCGTCCGCAGAGGCGTTTCAACGGCGGATAAAGAAAGGCTCTAAAGAGCATCTCTTCCGCCAAGGGGGCGATAAGGCAAATAAAAATAACAAGTATAGCCTGGTCAAGAGGATCATTAGTCAGATGAAAAAGATTGATTACATCCTGTGATTCAGCTATCTTTCCCGGGAAGAGCAAATTAACGACAAATGAGGCAGCAAGATTAAGCAGATAGAAAGCAATTCCTAGCGGAATGCCAACAAGAATAATCTGCCGCCAGGATATTCTGCTGATTCCCAACAAAGCAGGAGCGCATTTGTAATAAGCGCATACAATGATAAGCGGCCCTAGAAAAAAGGCTGCATCCTGCAAAAATAAAGATAGATAACTGGAACACAGCGGACTAAGTCCGAGTCCATCAAACATCCCCGGAATAGACGCCAATAGCAAGGCAGCCAACAAAACCAAAAAGGGATGCCATAGCTGCCAGGGAATATTAGTCTCATTGGGGTTGGGGGTAAATTTTAACGGTTTTTTATCTGATGACGATATCTGCGAATACTTCTTCATATTGTTAATATCATATCATACTTCCTGGTTTCTGACCAGACCATAAGAAAAAAATCAATTATCAGCGGGCCAAGAACGATACTATTTACACTCGGCGTTAGTTGTTATAGATCGGTTATCTTTATTTATGCTATACTAGAAGATAAAGGAGTATGCTACAGCCATGAACAAATATCTCATCAATACCGCCTTGATTCTGGCAAGCATTTGTACAATATGCCTGTTATTTGTGGAACCACTATCCCTGTGGTTCTTTATCCTCTACCTTATTTGTGGCGGCTGCTATGTTTTTAAATGCTGTACTAACAGGGCATTAGATAATCCCGCAAAATCATCTGTTATTCTAACCCATGTGTCTAAATATCTTTTTGTAATCGCTATCCTAGCTGTTTTTATTCCTTTGATTCGGCTCACCCATTGGCAGCTTTATTGGCTAGTAGCCATTCTGCTTATCCGTATCAGCGCCCTATTAGTTGGTTACATACGCTATCACCGGCTGGCTTTTTGGCGGACCTATAGCAATAGCGCTAAAAGGATTGCTTTTTTCTGCTTTCCCCTGCTCTATGGAAGTTTAGGCTTTACCATAGCTATCTGTGTCTTCTGTGGTATAGCAACCATATCAGCAGCAGAAGATCTCCTGCTCAACAGCACCGCAAAAGAATTAGACCCAGCAGTCAAAAGCTATTTTCTAGGCCGTAAAAAGGAGGTTGCAAACTAAAAGGGCCATTATCTCAATGGCCCTAAAATAGCACTATCTACCGCCTAATGAACGAGGCGGTTTTTATTTTTCCCGGCTAGCCATACGTAACCTTTCGGTACGGCTGAGAATCTTCTTGCGCAGACGTAGATTTTGCGGCGTTATTTCCAACAGCTCATCATCAGCCATGAATTCCAGACATTGTTCCAAAGATAGTTCCATCGGCGGCACTAAACGCAGTGACTCATCGGCGCCAGAAGCACGCATGTTGGTCATCTGTTTCTTTTTGCAAACATTAACGGAGACATCTTCATGTTTGGGATTCATACCAACAATCATGCCTTCGTAGACTTTCGTGCCAGGCTTGATGAAAAGCCTACCCCGCTCTTGGGCATTGAATAGGCCATAAGTTACAGCCACACCGCTTTCCCAGGCGACCAACGAGCCGCTCTCCCGGTTAGTAATCTTACCCTTGTACTCTTGATATTCAGCAAAAACCGAACCCATGATGCCTTCGCCACAAGTATCAGTGAGGAACTCATTGCGGTAGCCAAACAGTCCGCGGGCAGGGATCAAATATTCAGCCTTCATCCGCTTACCAGAAGGAACAATATTTAATAGCTGCCCTTTGCGCTTACCCATTTTCTCAGCGACAAAATGATAGTATTCCTCAGGCACATCGATATGCAGGCGTTCCATCGGCTCATAGATCTTACCATCTATCTCCTTGAATAAAGCTTTAGGCGGAGAAACAGAGAATTCATAGCCTTCGCGCCGCATAGTCTCAATAAGAATAGCCAGATGCATCTCGCCTCTACCCAGTACACGGAAAGAATCAGTGTTATCTGTTTCAAAAACCTTCAGGGAAACATCTTTCAGTAGCTCACGGAACAATCTTTCCCTTAACTGGCGGGAGGTTACATATTCCCCCTCAGTGCCAGCCAGAGGACTATCATTGACCGAGAAGGTCATCTCTACCGTTGGCTCGCCAACTTTGACAAAAGGAATCGGCTCGATATGATCTGGAGCGCAAAGAGTATCACCGATATTGATCGACTCAATACCACAGAAGCATACGATATCACCAGCACGCCCCTCTTCTACCGGAACACGGTTAAGGCCCTCAATGGCGAACAGAGTATTGATCTTGCCCTGATAAGAGCTATCCGGATCATGATAATTAGTGATCATGACCTGTTGGCCAGGTTTGATAACTCCTCGATCTACCCTGCCGATACCTATTCTGCCAACAAAATTATTATAGTCAACTGAAGAAACTAATAATTGCAAAGGCTGGTCCGGATCAGCCATCGGGGCAGGGATATGCTCGATAATCGCATCAAAGAGCGGAGACAGATCAGTGCCCGGTATCTCCGGTTCAGTAGAAGCGATACCCTTGCGGGCAGAGCAATAAAGGATTGGGCTATTGAGCTGATCTTCACCGGCATTTAATTCCTCAAGCAGCTCAATTGTCTCTAAAGCAACATCCAGCGGACGGGCGTCTGGACGGTCAATTTTGTTAACGACGATGATCACCTTATGATTCATTTCCAGGGCCTTTTGCAGGACAAAACGGGTCTGGGGCATTGGCCCCTCAAAAGCGTCTACCAACAAAATGACGCCATTGACCATTTTGAGAATGCGCTCAACTTCGCCGGAAAAATCGGCATGGCCAGGAGTGTCAACGATATTGATTTTAATATCGCCGCGGAAGACAGCGGTATTTTTGGCCAGGATAGTAATGCCTTTTTCGCGCTCTAAGTCATTATTATCCATAACCCTTTCGGCGACAGTTTGGTTTTGGTGAAAAACACCGCTTTGCTTCAGCATTTGATCGACCAAGGTGGTTTTACCATGATCAACATGGGCGATAATAGCAATATTACGAATATTAGTTATTTCTTTCAAAATGAATCTCCTTAGTACT
>CALYAP010000013.1 GCA_944393575.1 uncultured Clostridia bacterium | reverse complement strand
TACAGCTTTATCCAGCCGCGCGGCAGCGTCACCATTAGCGTAACCTTCCGCCTGGATATCTGCGATGGCGGCCGGGATTGCCCCAGCTATGGGTTTATCGATGTTGATCAGAACTTGTGGTATCATGAGGCTGTGGATTATGTCATAGAACACCAGGTGATGAATGGCACCAGCGCCACCACCTTTGCTCCTACCGGCACGCTTAGCAGGGCTATGTTGGTGCAGATCCTCTATAATTCAGAGGGACGTCCTTCCCTGGATGACGAGATTTTAGGCTACCCCTATGCTGATGTTCCCGGAGATGCTTGGTTTGCTGATGCCGTTTACTGGGCACGGCTCAACAATGTTGTTCTAGGCTACGGAGACGAAAACTTTGGGCCTAATGATCCTATCACCCGTGAGCAGCTGATGACTATTCTTTACCGCTATGAGCAGATGAACGGCGGCGGTTTTACAGGCGCATGGGCCTTCTCCCTTGATTTCAATGATGCTGATCAAGTCAGTGATTGGGCTTATGAAGCTACTTGCTGGTGCACGATGAATGGTGTTGTTACCGGCTATGGCAATGATATGCTGTTGCCTCAGGGCACCGCTACTCGTGCCGAGGTTGCTCAGATGATAATGCGCTTTCTGGAACTGGAGCGCAACTAAGTTTTAGCAGACTTGAGGGCGTAGGCCTAGTGTTGAATAAGAAACTTTTTGAATAAAAAAGTTTGTGGATAAAATAGAACATTAAAAAAACAGCGTGGGCAATGCCCACGCTGTTTTTGTTTGACTTAATTTGTTTTAGTTGAATTATTCAGCTAAAGTACCGGGTTCAGTACCTTCTACGATATAAGAAGTGTAGTCGGCATCTTCAGCCCAGCCATTGTGGCCACCTTCGAGAGTGTAGATCTGGGTAGCAGCTACGCCCATATCCTGGAGCAGACCAGTAGCGGTCTGAGCATATTTCTGGCCGGAGTAGCAGATCAGAATCAGATTGTTGTCTCCGCCAAGAGCATCGCCAGTAGCAGCTTCGAGAGCAGCCTGGAGATTAGCGGTAGCGGTGTCATTGTCAGAGTTGGAAACAGCGCTATCAACATCAGCGGAAACAGCAGTTACGATATGGCCGGCTTCATAGTCAGCAGCTTTGCGCAGGTCGAGCAGGACATAACCAGCTTGGCTTTCATCGATAATAGCCTTGACATCGGCTTTATCTATGTACTGGTACTGGGGTTCAGTTGCTTCGTTGTCGGCATTGTTCTCGTTGTTGGCGTCTTCATTAGTATTGACGTCTTCGACGTTGTTCTGGTCATCTACCGTCTCATCGGTAGCAGTGCAGCCAGCGAAGACCAGGGCAAAACATACTAATACCATAGCCAGCGTTAATAGTAAACTTTTTTTCATTTTCCTTTCCCTCCAATAATTTTGATTAGGATAATAAAACAAATTGCCGGAAAACAACTTGTTACCTAGAATATAGTTGGCAAAAAACGGTTAGTCAAATAGTGATTTTTAATAAGTGAAGACCATTTATTTCATTTTATAATAAATGTGGAAATTATTTTATTTTTCGATGTTAAAGTAAGTAGGGATTATCAGGATATCAAGGACTTTTTTATATTTATGTAAACTAAAAACAGTATTATTATCTTATGGTAAGGCGTTATTTGCATTTGTACGAGGCTTTTTATGTTTATTCAATTGAACGGCATAATATGACAATTCTTTCAGTGGAATTTCACATATTGGTCATAAAAGTAAATATCTCAACCTGCTGGTTAATATTATTTTACAACAGATTTTTTGGAGACCACTATCTTTTTAGACTTATAGAGCGATTACTATAGAGATATTGCTCTTACTTTAGGCGAAATAAAAAATACCGCCCAGTGATGGACGGTATCGCAGTGAAGCATGAACCTGCTATTACTCCATTTTAAGAATACAGCTGTCATACCATTTCATTGCGTTTTTGATGCTTTTGCGGGTGGGCATGCCTTTGCCAGCCAGAACGACCACCTTATTCAGCTCTCCAACTACTTCTCCGGTATATTGGTAAACATCTACAAAGCTACCCACGCAGTCAACCAAGAGCAGCTGCTCTTCTAAATGGACAAAGCCTTTGATGCGGTAGCTGTCATCGGCGATCATCTTGAGAAAACCTTCAAGTTGCTTGATTTTCATTGTTTCGCTGATCGTCAACAGATATTTTTGGAGAGTGATATCCCGTGCGGTACTGGCTTCAGCATCATATTCTTTTTGGCGCATTGTTAAAAGTATTTCCGGAGAGATCTGCGCAAAGCTGGTAAGGACGATATCTGCCTGGGGATTGATTTCAGCTATCGTCTGCTCGGCAATCTTGATTTGTTCCAGAGAGGCCTGGTCGGTTTTGTTGATCAGTACCAGACTGCTGATGGAGAGTTGTTTGCGAACCACCAGAGCTGTATCTACTACTTTGGCAAAACGGGGCGCGTCCACCAAACACATCGCGCCGCGATAATCGATAGAGGCATATTTATCCTGCGCCATAATTTTGCGGATATTGGTCGGATCAGAGAGTCCAGAGGCTTCTGCCAAAATGATATCTGGCTTATCATCAACTGCTGCATCGAGTGATTCTTCAAATTGATTGATACGGCAGACGCAGAAGATCGAGCCATTGTTGATCTCTGCAATCGTTGAACCTAATTCTTTGAGTAGAGAGCCGTCAATACCCTCTTTGCCAAATTCATTGATAATCAGATAAATTCGCTTATTTGACAGTGCCTTAATAATATTTTTGATGAAAGTGGTCTTCCCGGAACCCAAAAAGCCTGTTATCAGATACATTTCCATAGTGTATATCTCCCTTTTGGGGAAAGCCGTACCAAGTTATAGTACGGCTCTTCCCATGGGTTGTAGATAAAGCTAATTTACATAACCTCTTCGATCGCCTTTTCCAACTCTTCTTTGCTGGGGATCAGTGAAGAGAATTTAAGCTGGCCATTGATATAGATGGAGGGGAGGTTCTTGACTCCCATTTTCATGCAGCGGGCGATATTTTCTTTAATGGTGAATTTGTATTCTACCATATCGATTTTATCACCATAAGTGGCTTTGGCTACATTGGCTGCGCCCATCATATAGGTGCAGGCAGCACAAGTAGCTGAGTCGAGCGTAAAGACCTCTACCAGTGGTTTGGTTAAATGCTCATAGTCTGGCAATTCCACGGCATCGAGATCAAAATCTGCTCCAGCGATATAGTTTTTGACCATCTCCCTGGTTTCATCCGTATTCAGCGCAGCCTGCGCTACCCCAATTGTATTTTCAATGGGGATTTCATACGGCATGTCTCAGCCAGGAGCCAGAACAAAGTTGCTTTTCGAGTTTACAGCATCGATCAAGTCTACGGCAATCTTCATATTATCCTGCTGAGAGCCATGCAGCATCACTGAGGTCAGTGGGATATTGCCGCCCATGACTACATTATAGCGGTCACTGACCTGTTTGGCGGCTACGAGATCGACATTTTCATCAACATGGATAGAGTCCGGACCTGTTTTGCACATAGCTTCGATGTTTCTGGTAGCATCACCACAGACAAAGAAGGAAGAGAAGACACCTTTTTCCCGGATATAGTCGAAAAGCTGCGTAAATGGTTCGGCGAAGAATTCTTCAAAATGGTTGACGGATATTTGTGAAACCAGCGGATCTACTACAGCGATAACATCCATCCCTACTTCGACATACATATCGATCATGCTTTTACCAACCTTGGTGCAGAAATCTAGCAGGTCATGGACATAGTCCTCATCGTCATACATATCCATGAAAATATCATTGCCCCGCAGATGTGACGCTAGGGTAAATGGGCCACAGAAAAGGCCATAGAGCGCTGTATCATCGCCGACCGCTTCTTTCATCCTCCTCATTGCGGATAAGACCAGAGGTAAACGGCCTTCTTCCTTGGTAGGGATAGTACATTCACAGGGGACTGTCATTGTCTCTTCCAGCGGATGGGTGCTGACAGAAGGCGGACAATCTTTGGCCCAGACCAGATCGCAGCCGAGGATTTCTGCCTCTAGCTGCAGATCGAACACAATTGGCATTCCGTCGGGCTTGTAGAGCTTATGTACTTCCATTAAGGCTTTGACGAGTAACTCTTCATCAGTAAGAACCTGGGTTGCATCGGCACCGATCAGTGCACCGGCATGTACTCCAGCAAAAGGCACCCAAGGGGCGCGCTCTGTTTCTTCATGCCGCAGTGTCTTGAAAAGCAGTTCTTTAGACATTTCCTCTCCTCCCTAAATATAAGTTTACTAATTTTATCCTCCCTTAATTAATTGCTAAGAATATGGTATTGCGTAATTATTATAAAGCACTGGCAGCATTGTTTATTGTAAAATTGTTATAAAATTTGTACTTTTTTGAATTTTTTATTTTACTTGGAGTATTATTGTGATTATGATATAGTAATATATGATTAAGGGCAGATATATTATCGGATGTAGGGGGTATTCTGATGACATATCAACCGGATCAAGTGGATTATGGACAGCCCCGACGGGGTAATTTTGATACCAAACTAGTGCAAGATTGCGCCAAAGCTTTTGCCTCTGCCACTGGATTAGGCACGATTGTCTCTTCTGCTGATGGCAGTGTTGTCTCTGAATATGGTCATGGCTGCGCTTCCTGCCATATTTGTGAATTGGCTGGTAGACCTAAATCTTTATGCCTTAAGACTTATATCAACGGCATGCGTGAGGCGGAAAGGTTTGGCGGCAAGTATATCTATTTTTGTGCGATGGGACTGACCTGTTTTTCTTCGCCGATCGTAGTTGAAGAAACCAACGAGGCGGAGATTACTGTTGGTCCTTTTTTGATGGTTGACCGCGATGACTATGAAACCTGTGAACTGGTTGATAAATATCAACTAGCTGATGATTGCCGGCAAAAAGTAGTTAAAGCTCTGGATAATATACCATATATCCAGCCGCGTAAGGTGAATGATTTATCGACCCTTCTTTTTATGTCGATTAGCTTTATGAATAATATCGGAGCAGCTAATGATATGCTTGATGCCCAAATGTCTTTGGCTATCCAAACTCAGATATCTTCATCTATTTACCGGCTAAAGGGGGTAGATGGACCTACCTCTTATCCTTTTGACGTTGAAGAGAAGCTTTTGGCGGCAGTAGCCAAAGGCGAACGCGATACAGTAGAGAACTATCTCAATGAGCTTTTTGGCTATATCTTTTTTGCCAGCGGGCATGTTTTCAGTGTAGCTAAGTCCAGGGTGGCTGAGCTGCTGGTACTGATTTCCCGCACTGCTGTGCATAATGGTGCAGATCCGGAAAAGTGTTTGATGTTAACACATGATTATCTCTTAACCCTTCCCAATATTCAAACTTGGGAAATTTTATGCTCCTGGCTGGTTCGCACTGCCAATTCTTTTATTGATCTTTTTACCTATAACGATATTAAGCATGCTAATGCTATCCATCAGGCTACTTTATACATCAGGCAGCATTATGCAGAGAAGATCACTCTTAATGATGTCGCCAAAATGGTCTATTTATCTCCGGCGTATTTTAGCCGTGTTTTTAAAAAAGAGATGGGAACTACCTTTAATAGTTTTCTCAATGAAGTTAGGATCGAGAAAAGCAAGTCATTACTGAGAAATAATGATTTGAAGATGGTATATATCGCTTTGATGGTAGGGTTTGAGAGTCAGAGCTACTTTACCAAGGTGTTTAAAAAACTAACTGGTGTTTCACCATTGCAATACCGTTACACGCCGAATATTTTATAATATACTAATAAAGAATAAGAAAAGACTCCCAATAGTATAGTAACTATTGGGAGTCTTTGTTCTTTTAGTGTTAAGTTTTTAAGTAAGGAGCAACTGTTTGTAGGTCTTGATTATTGTGCGACCATAACAGTAGAAATACCAGTGGTTGCATCAGTAGCGGTAAGGGTATTAGCTGCGCTATCATATTCCATAGTAGCAGGGGCGGAGCCTTCCATATCCATAGTAATAGTAACGGTTGTTCCCTCTACAGTATAGGTGCCAGCCATTTCGACACCAGCTGCAGCAACTGTTGCTGTACCGTCTTCATTAAAAGTATAGGTGACCTCAGCCGCTTGCATAGCAATACCCATAGCAGTATCATACTCAGTGCTGCCTTCTTCAATCCCCTGGGCTACTAGAGCAGCACCCAGATAGTCTTCCATGGTCATTTCTGTGCCGTCAGCTGCAGTAATAGTGCCGATAACATAAGTGCCGACCGGACCATTAGCATCACCGGTAGCTGCGTCATTGTTGCATGCAGTCAAAGAGAACATCAAAGCAACAGCGACCATGAGAATAAGTAAAACAGATCCTGCTTTTTTCATTAAAAATCCCCCCATATAAATAGTTTTTGGTTTGGAGCTAAGAGAATATATGCCTGAACTAAGATGAAAAATGTCTCGGCATTTATTTCTCCGGTAGTTTATGATAGCTGGTTAATTTTGTTTTGTCAATCTATAGTAATAAATTTTTACTATTTTTTTATTATTTTAGTTTATTGAGAAGCTATGCATACTGTTATTGATACCCGTGTATCTTGAAAGCAGGATATATTTACAGTAAAAAAATTACAAATAAAACAATTTTGTAATAGAAAAGATTTTGAATAATTTCTAAAATATTTATAATATTCAAATAAAATTGAACCTAAAAATTACGGAGGTGACAGGATAATGGGTATTTTGGAAGACATTTCTCAATTGCTGCAGAAGGGTAAATCAAAGAAAGTTAAGGAGCTGGTACAGCAGGCTATTGATGAAGGTATTGATGCTAAGGTTATCTTGGATGAAGGACTCTTGGCTGGCATGAATGCTGTTGGCGATCAGTTTCAGGCCGGAGAGATCTTTGTCCCGGAGGTCTTGGTAGCGGCACGGGCGATGAATGTCGGCACAGAGCTGCTGAAACCATTGCTCCAGGCTGGGGATAATGAAGTCCAAGGCAAGGTTTGTATCGGTAGTATCAAAGGCGACCTCCATGATATCGGTAAAAACTTGGTGAGAATGATGATGGAGGGTAAGGGGTTAGAGGTCATTGATCTGGGCAATGACGTTGCTCCGGAAAAATATGTGGAAACAGCGGTCAATGAGAGCTGTAACATAATCGCCTGCTCAGCATTGTTGACTACTACAATGGGACAGATGGAAAATGTCGTTAATTTGGCTAAAGAAGCCGGCATCAGGGATAAAGTTTATATCATGGTAGGCGGCGCTCCTGTTACCGAGGCTTTTTGTGAGCAAATTGGCGCAGATAAATATACTAATGATGCCACTGCTGCTGCAGAGGCGGCAGTAGCATATTGTAAATCGCTTTAATCCGGCGGAATATTGTGCTTGTTGTAAGCGCCGGAGCCAGTTATCATGCCCCGTAAGCTTGCTACGGGGCATGATTTCAATAGGCGCTGAAGGAGAACAGCCCCATGGATACTCAACAGGAGATCAATCAGCGATTAATAGACTTAGCTCTGCAATTAGGAGCAACTAAAGCCAGTATAGTCAAAGTGGCGAATATCACTTTTTCGGCTGATTTCCGCCAACTCTGCGAGATGAATTCCTGTGGCCTTTATGGACAGTGTTGGATGTGCCCACCTGATATCGGCGAGATCGATCAGCTGATGGCTCAGGCGCAGAGTTTTGATTGGGCTCTGGTCTATCAGACGATCCGTCCCCTGGAGGATTCTTTCGATATAGAAGGAATGCTGGACGCTGGCGATCGGCATAATGCCCTGGTCAACAACATTCGTCAGCATAGTAGTGAGCTGCCCTTCGCTAAAATGCTGCATTTAGGAAGTGGCGGCTGTTCTATCTGCCGCCGTTGCGCTAAACGGGATCAGCAGCCATGTCGGTTTCCAGATCAGGCAGTGTCCTCTTTGGAGGCATATGGTGTAGCTGTTTATGAACTGGCTAACCTTAGCGGTATGAAATATATCAATGGTCCTAATACGGTGACTTATTTTGGGGCGCTTTTGTTCAGCCTTTAGCATAGTGGACGAGATGTGCAGCTGATAAGTCTGTGAATTTAATAATTCATGAAGTTAATATCCTTGTTAAAAATTTTAATAAAAGGAGAATCACTATGAACGGATATGAAAGAACAGTAAAGTTTCTTGCCGGGGAAAAAGTGGATCGACCACCTTTTATGCCGTTGGCGATTGATTGGGTATGTATTCAGGAGGGCTTGAATCAGGAAGAATTTGTTTATGATCCGATCAAAAGAGCCAATGCCTATATTCATTGCTGCGATCAATATCATATTGATTGCATTCTTCCGGATTCTGATTTCCACGAACAGCTGGAAGACTTTGGCCAAAAACCGATTCTAGCTGATAGCGGCTATCATGCAGATCCTATTTTAGAGGATGTCTCTGATGTACATAATCTGCCTAAGCCAACTTTTGAGCCAGGAACTAGAATGGGCAACCGTTTGGTTACTCTTAAAGAAGTACTCAAAGCCCGCAAAGAGGAAAAATTCATCTTCGGTATCTGCATTGGTCCCTTCACCGAATATTGCAATGCCCGTGGTATGGAAGACGCACTTTGCGAGCTGCTAGAAGATGAAGATGAGACTATGGAAGGCATCAAATTTTTCTTTGATAATTGTATGAAATTCACCGAGAAACAGATGGAACTGGGAATTAACGGCATTCAGATCGTCGAGCCTAATTGCTCCTTGATCTCTCCGGCTATGTATGAGGAGTTCATTATGCCACTCCATACTGAGATGGTTAAGCTGATTCAGTCCTATGGCGGCGCTTCAAGGTTACATATCTGCGGTGATACCAACCGCTTATTGCCCTATTCTTTGGGGACAGGTACTACGGTTCTAGATGTGGATAAAGAAGTTGATATGGCATTGGCAGCCTCTAAGCTTGCTCCTAATCAGTATCTATGCGGCAATATCAGCCCTGCTGAGGATCTCTATCTTGGTAAAGCTGAGGATCTTTTCCCCAAAGTGAGAAAGATTTATGAGGATACCAATAACCGGACGATTATTTCCGCTGGCTGTGATGTGCCTCCACCGACCAGTGTTGAGAATATGATCGCTTTTTATGAGGCAGTTGAGACGCTGAAAGAGCAGTAGATTAACTTAAAATAAAATGGCGCTAATAAATCATATGATAGCTAAGGAGCCCGTCAACGCCAGGCTCCTTAGCTTTATACCTGACGATTATTAATGCGGGCTAAAGCTTTCCAAAAAGTAATTGTTAGAAGATAAGCGATAGCGCTAAATAATAACGAAACAATAGCAAAGAAGAATGGGAAACGAGATTTATAGATAATAGCAGATAAATAACAGGAGTCGCTAAAAGCGGCTCCTGTTGCCATATGAAGGAGAAAGTAAACTATGATATTAATGCTTCGATCCGGCCAGGGATATTATTTTGCTGCAGCAGGTCCTCAACTTGCGGACGCAACTCTGTTGCAAAACGTAGCGAAATACCGCAGCTGGCCGAAAATTGTCGCGGTACAGGCATCAAGGTTACTGGCAGTTCCTTTTTTAAAACTTTCTCTGCCCTGATCGCATCATGGGTAGAGTCAAAAAGAATTACCGAATAAGCAATGCTCATAGAGAAATCACCTTGGTGGCAGCCTGCATACGGCTAAGGATATCGTACATATTGCTTACTGTACCGACTTTCAACTCTTCGCTGAGACCGTAGAAATTGAGGCAGGTACCACAGACAAGTAGTTCTACGCCTTTATTCACTAAGGTCTGGAGATGTTCAATGGTATCAGGGTTGTTAACAGCCAGTTTGACGCCATCATTCATTAATAAAATATTAGTTGGCAGGTCATCGCTTTCTGAAAGAGTATAGAAAAACATTTTCATCAAAGAACTGCCTAATTCACGGTCACCACTGCCAATGACATCACGTCCAACAAAGACTGCCCAGCTACCGCCTGGGGCACACTGCTGGGCTGAGACAATGGCTTCTTTGACTGCATTATCGTCAGCAGCAGCACCATTGCTGGTCAAAGTCAGACGGAAGCCACCGTCTATTTCCTCAGTGGCAACATCGAAGGACATCGCGGTAGCTAGTCTGCTAACATTCTGTACAGCAATGGGGTTGTCCACTTCTACCATTAGTTCTTTCGCACCGGCATCGATTTCTTTTTTGGTCATTACTACTGGGATCGGGCAATTTTTACCTTTTGCATCTACTATTTTCATGTTTGCCTCCTCTATATTTGAACATTAGTAAAGTCCTTTTTTACAAGGATATAGCATGCTCAAACCAATGTCAAACAGGCTGTTAATTGAAAATGATTTTGTGTTAATGCCGGGAAGAGGCATTATAGATATTTTATATAAATATCGCTAATCTATCTAAAAATATTATATCTATTGTCTGCCTTGCTATTTTAGTTTTTCTGCCCACTGGGCTTCCTTAAAGCCGATTAACACGGTATCATCAGTGATTAGCAGGGGTCTTTTGACCAGCATCCCATCTGTTGCCAGCAGCTCTATCTGCTCGTCTTCACTCATTTGCGGCAGCTTATCTTTGAGTTCCAAGGCCCGGTATTGAATACCACTGGTATTGAAGAATTTTTTTAGCGGCTCACCGCTTTGCTGATACCATTGACGTAACTCATCAGCGGATGGATTTTCTTCTTTAATGTCGCGCATGGTATAGCTTATACCTACTGCATCTAGCCAAGACTTGGCTTTTTTGCAGGTGCTTCATTTAGGATAACAGATAAACAACATGCGTTGCTCCTCCTTAGTTAAAAATACCGGCCTGCCTTGACAACAGCAGGCCGGTGAGATGTTTTTATAATTCGATGATGCCTTCGAAATCTTTAATGGCATCGCCGGTCATCAATACTCCATGAGCGGTACGTTTGATTACCAGATCGCCGCCCTTTTGCTTGACGAAGATATCCTGATCCATCGGACAGAGCTGTTGCTCGGTAGCCGCTGCCACCACCGCACAGGCCGAATCGCCCGAGGCTAATGTTTCGCCAATGCCGCGCTCCCAGGCCCGCATGCGGATGGTACTCCAGTCCGTTATTGCTGCAAAAGCTACGTGGGCACGATTGGGGAAGATGGCTGCGTTCTCCAACAGCGGCCCTACGGTCTGCATATCGATGGCATCAACATCTGGAACAAATATCACACAATGCGGATTGCCCATCGATAGGCAGGTGATGCGGAAATCATAGCCGCCGGTAGAGAAAGGCTGGTCAATGACGGGGCCTGCCCGGCGTACTGGCACCGCCGAGGCATTGAAATCCGGCTGGCCCATATCTACAGTTACAGAATTGACTTCATTTTCCTGGATAAAGAGATCCATCTCGCGGACACGTCCGCCGGTCTCGATGCACATTCTGGTTTTTGGTACCCGGCCGCTTTCATAGAGATATTTGGCGACGCAGCGGATAGCATTACCGCCGATTTCATCCGGGCTGCCATCAACATTGAATTTGCGCATAGCAGCGTCTGCCCGCCAGGAGGGCTCAATGAGGATAATATTATCGCCGCCGATACCGCGGGTGCGGCTGGTCAAACGGACCGCCAAGGATTCCGGATTATCGATATCCTGATCAAAGCAATCGAAGCAGATGCTATCGCTGCCACTACCGCGCATCTTGATGAAGCGCAGTTCTTGCTTGCTATTAGGCAGACGGGCGATATCAATCAGCTCCATATTGCGCTGATTGTAGCCGCTCTCGATAACATCAGCCAGAACATTGGCGGTATCGATGCTGGTCAAGCAGGGGATACGGCTGGTAACTGCCTTGCGGCGCATCTGTACGCTATCGGCATGTGGCATCTGTCCTGATTCAGAGGTGGAGATAACATAATTGATTTTGCCGCTTTCCAGCAAGTCGATGATATCGTTTTCCCCCTCGTGGATTTTACCGACAGAGGTGGTGGTAATGCCATTGCGGTTGAGCAATTCGGCAGTACCGGCAGTAGCATACATCTCAAACCCATGATTGAAGAAGCGGCGGGCAGTGGAGACGATCTCTGGCTTATCACGGTCTTGAACGGTGATAAGCATACCGCCCTTATTGCTTAGAGTATAGCCGGCAGAGAGCAGGGCTTTATACATGGCTTCCTCAATGGTGCGGCCAATACCTAATACTTCGCCGGTGGACTTCATCTCAGGGCCAAGCGTGGTGTCAACGCCGGTCAGTTTCTCAAAGGAGAAGACCGGAGCCTTGACTGCTTTGCAGGCCGATTCATGATAAAGTCCCGGGGTATAACCCATATCAATGATCCGCTCGCCAAGCATGGCCCGAGTGGCAATCTCTACGATTGGCAAACCGGTCACTTTACTCATATAGGGAACAGTGCGTGATGCACGCGGATTCGCCTCGATGATATAGACTTTGTTATGATGGATAACAAACTGGATATTGATCAAGCCATGAGTTTCCAGTGCCAGCGCCAAGGTACGGGTAATCTCGCATAGCTGACGGATGACCGGACCGGAGAGATTACGCGGCGGATACATAGCGATCGAATCGCCGCTGTGGATACCTGCCCTCTCGACATGCTCCATAATGCCAGGGATCAGGACTTCTTCGCCATCGCAGATAGCGTCGACCTCTACCTCCAAGCCCATCAGGTATTTATCTACCAGGATCGGATTTTCGATCGGGCTGCCGGAAAGGATGATATCCATATACCGATCGATTGCTTCATCGGAGAAGGCGATACTCATATTTTGTCCGCCTAAAACATAGGAAGGCCGTACTAAGACTGGATATTCCAGATCATGCGCTGCTGCCAGCGCTTCTTCTTTAGTGAAGACCGAATGTCCCTGAGGACGCTGCACTCCTAATCTGCTGAGAATTTCATCAAAACGCTCTCTATCTTCTGCTGTGTCGATGGAATCAGCAGAGGTGCCCAGAATGCGGATATTGTTTTCCGCCAGGGTTCTGGTAAGTTTAATAGCAGTTTGGCCGCCGAAAGCCACTACTGTACCATAGGGCTGCTCAGTGGCGATGATATCCATGACATCTTCACCATAGAGAGGTTCGAAATAGAGCCGGTCGGCTGTATCAAAGTCTGTGGAGACGGTCTCTGGATTGTTATTGACCATCACCACTTCATAGCCGAGTTTTTTGAGTGTGCGGACACAGTGTACTGATGCATAGTCGAACTCAATACCCTGGCCGATGCGGATCGGACCGGAACCAAAGACTAAGATACGTTTTTTGCCGCTTTTATGTTCATGGAGAAACTCTTTTGCTTCGTTTTCCGTGTCATAGGCTGCATAGAAGTAGGGCGTTTCTGCTTCGAATTCACCGGCGCAGGTATCGACCATCTTATAAGCAGCCGGGATATGCTCCGGCAGCTGCTGGCCGCTCAGTCTGGAAATCGCTTTATCGGGGAAACCAGCTACCTTAGCCTCGTGGTAAAGGTCTTGAGTTAAGGGGTTGCTGCTAAGCTCTTGTTCTATTTGAACTAAGTGAAGCAGTTTGCCCAGAAACCACTGGTCGATCATGGTCAGTTCATGGATGCGCTCGCTGCTGATGCCGCGTTTTAAAGCCTCGTAGACCATAAATAGCCGTTCATCAGTACTTTCACTAAGGGCGCTCAGCAGTTCTTCATCGCTATAATGCGCTAGCTTCGGCTGGGTCAGAGTATCTAGTGAAATTTCCGCTCCACGCACTGCTTTCATCAAAGCCTGCTCAAAGGTGGGGGCAATCGACATCACTTCGCCGGTAGCTTTCATCTGAGTTCCCAGCTTACGGCTGGCATAAACAAATTTATCAAAAGGCCACTTGGGCAGTTTGACTACTACATAGTCCAGGGTCGGTTCGAAGAAAGCCGTTGTTTTGCCGGTGACTGCATTGGCGATCTCGTCCAGTCGCAGGCCGACTGCTATTTGTGCCGCTACCTTGGCGATAGGATAGCCGGTAGCTTTAGAGGCCAGTGCTGAGGAGCGGGAAACACGTGGGTTGACCTCGATAACAGCATATTCAAAGCTCTCCGGGTGGAGGGCAAACTGGACATTACAGCCGCCTTCTACCTGCAGCTCCTCAATGATTTGCAAGGCAGCAGAACGCAGCATCTGATATTCAGGATTAGCCAGGGTTACTGCTGGCGCGATAACGATGGAATCACCAGTATGAACACCGACTGGGTCAAAGTTTTCCATCGAGCAGACTGCAATGCTATTACCCGCTGCATCGCGCATCACTTCGAATTCGATTTCTTTCCAGCCGGAGATGCATCTTTCCACCAGGATTTGGCCGATCGGCGATTCCTGGATGCCGCCATGGGCGATCTCCTCCAGTTCTTCCTTGGTATTGGCAATACCGCCGCCAGAACCGCCTAGAGTGAAGGCCGGGCGAACGATCACCGGATAGCCGATAGTATCGGCGAAATCTAGCGCTGCCTGGACATCAGTAACGACTTCAGAAGGAACACAAGGTTGTCCCAGTTTTTCCATGGTTTGTTTGAAGAGGAGGCGGTCCTCTGCTTTATCAATCGTTTCCGGTCCAGCGCCAAGGAGTGCTACTCCTTGCTCTTTGAGAAATCCGGAACGGGCTAATTTCATCGAGAGTGTCAGTCCGTTTTGTCCGCCCATGGTAGAGATCAGTCCGTCTGGCTTTTCTTTGGTGATGATGCGTTGCAAAACTGTTTCGGTGAGCGGCTCGATATAGATGCGGTCAGCCATCGCGGTATCAGTCATAATGGTGGCTGGATTAGGGTTGACCAGCACCACTTCCAGGCCTAATGATTTGAGCGCCCGGCAAGCCTGGGTTCCCGCATAGTCGAATTCAGCAGCCTGGCCGATGACGATGGGGCCAGAACCGATCAGCATTACTTTTTTGAGGTTTTTATTCAACGGCATGATGATAATCCTTTCTGCAAAAGATTATGAATCTGATAGTAATTATCTGGCTAGGTAGTTATTTTTCCACCATGGCTAGGAATCTGTCAAAAAGGAAAGTAGTGTCGAGCGGGCCACCCCTGGCCTCAGGATGGAATTGGACGGAGAAGGCCGGAGTATGAAGATAATCCACGCCCTCACAAGTGAGGTCATTAAGATTTTCAAAGCGCAGTTTAGCTGTTTCCGGCAGGGACTCAGTTTCAACTGCATAGCCATGATTCTGGCTAGTAATATAAAGATGCCCGGTTCTGATATCACGTACTGGCTGATTTGCGCCTCGGTGCCCATAGCGCAATTTAGTGGTTTGCGCCCCTTGAGCCAGCGCCATCAGCTGATGTCCAAGGCAGATACCAAAAACCGGGATCTCCGCTTCCATAGCTTGGCGGATTTCTCTAATAATAGCCGTATTGACCGCCGGATCACCAGGGCCATTGCTGAGCAGAATTCCATCTGGCTGGTAAGCAGCTATTTCAGCAAAGGTGCTGCCCGCTGGGACAACTGTTACCCGGCAGCCGCGTGCGATCAATTCTGTCGCCATACCCCTTTTATAGCCGAAATCCCATAGTACGATATGTTTATTGCCTTCTTTGTTAAATGTAGCAGGTTCGCTACAAGTAACTTGATAGACATCGGAGCCCAGTTCTTTGAGAGCCAGGGCAGCTACAAATTTTGGTAAATCTTCAGGGATTTCAGAGACGATAGCAGCATTCATTACCCCATATTCGCGGATAATTTTGGTGAGCGTTCTGGTATCAACGTCCTCCAGGCCGATAATGCCAGATGCTTTTAAGTAGCTATCCAAATCTCCTTCACTACGGAAATTGGAGGGGATATTGCATTTCTCTTTGACAATATAAGCAGAGAGACGCGGGGAGGCGCTTTCAAAATCAGCAGGTATCACCCCATAATTGCCTATCAGAGGGAAGGTCTGTACTACCATTTGCCCGTGATAACTGGGATCAGTCAGCGTTTCCAGATATCCAGTCATGGCCGTGGTAAAGACCAGTTCCGCAGTGATATCGCCTTCAGCACCAAAACGGCGCCCGCTAAAGATGTTCCCGTTTTGTAAAATAAGATAAGCGGTATTGTTCACTTAGATCGCTCCTGATGATTATTTATGTTGCATTGTTAATAATTATGCAGGCATGCTCCTACATACTTATTATATTAATTATACATAAACAAGCTAGACTGTCAAGCCTTGTGAATGGCAGATTCGCTACTTTTTAACTATTTTCCCTGTTAAAATATTTGAGGAAAATTTTTGTAATATCTTGATCATTTTTTTTAGATCAATAATGCTATCTTATTCAGCTGTTGAGTTATCTTTAATAGTTTAAAAATTAGTATGGCATGAGCAATTATTAACTGTTTGCTTAAAAATAAATAATAGATAGAAAAATGATTAATAAATATCTTTACTGGCAACATTTAGCAAATCATATAAAGAATATTAGCATAGTAAAGAATATTAGCAGAGTGAATATAATATGGTATATATAATGCTTTAAATGATTTTTAGTCTCATGAAAATATTTAATAGGGGCTAACATATATAAAGTATAAATAATGATATTTTTTCTGTTTAATCGCTATATATAGTATTAGTGCTTTAGAGAGCTGGCTTTTTGTCTTTGCTAAATGCAGTAAAATTGTTCCAGCGCTTGACAAGAGAAATGAAGTCTTGTATTATTGTATACAATAATACGTGAATACTTAGCTGTTTTATTAGCCGATTAGCAAATTTAGAAAGGAGGGGATACTCATGATTGAATTCAGTGAAACCAAGAATGTCCTCACTGAAAGTGAGTATAAATATAACCTTCAAGACGTAGCTGAGCCAAATCTATATCGGGATATGTTCTCTTATTCTGATGTGCCAAAGTGTGCATTTAACAACCGCTTGACTCCCTTGGAGCCGCCAAGAGAAATTTGGATCACCGATACTACTTTCCGCGATGGACAGCAAAGCCGCGCACCTTATACGGTAGAACAAATAGTTACTTTATATAAGATGTTACATAAACTTGGTGGCCGCAAGGGTAAGATCCGCCAGTGCGAATTCTTCCTATATAGTGATAGGGATAAAGCTGCTTTGTCACGTTGCCAGGACTTGGGCTATTATTTTCCAGAGATCACCGGTTGGATTCGCGCTTCTAAAAAAGACTTCCAATTGGCTAAAAATATGGGGCTGAAAGAATGCGGAATCCTAGTCAGCTGCTCTGATTATCATATTTTTAAAAAACTGAAAAAAACACGCCGCGAAGCTATGGAAGGTTATCTTTCCGTTATCTCTGATGCTCTGGAAGTGGGTATTGTACCGCGCTGTCATTTTGAAGATATTACCCGCGCCGACTTTTACGGCTTTGTTATCCCCTTTGCGCTAGAGCTGAACAACCTGATGAAAGAAAGCGGTATCCCGATCAAAATCCGCGCTTGTGATACCATGGGGTATGGTATTTCTTACCCGGGCGCATCTTTACCGCGCAGCGTCCCCGGTATTATTTATGGTCTGCGTAATTATGCCGGCTTCCCATCTCATCTGATCGAATGGCATGGTCATAACGACTTCTATAAGGCAGTTATCAATTCTGGTACTGCCTGGCTTTATGGCGCGTCTTCCGTTAACTGCTCATTGTTGGGCATTGGCGAACGTACCGGTAATACTCCTTTGGAGGCAATGGTCTTTGAATATGCCCAGTTACGAGGCACCTTAGATGGTATGGAGACCACGGTTATTCGTGATATCGCCGATTTCTTTGAAAAGGATATCGGTTATAAAATTCCCCCGAATACTCCTTTCGTGGGCAGTAATTTCAATATTACCCAGGCAGGTATACATGCTGATGGTATGCTTAAAGACGAAGAGATCTACAATATTTTTGATACCACCTCTTTGTTGAAGAGCCCTCCTGGGGTAGCTATCACCCAGACCTCTGGTCAGGCCGGTATTGCAATGTGGCTATCTAACTACCTGAAGGAAGATATTGATAAGAATGATAAAAGGGTTGTAAAGCTCAAAGAGTGGGTCGACGCCCAATATGACGGCGGACGGATCACGACTATCGGCTTTGAGGAATTGGAGCAGGTTGGTATGGAGCTGAAAATTATCTAAGTTGTTGTTTATTCTGCTAGAGCGAAACAGACGATAGAAACCAAGACGGATAATAAAATTGATATTAAAATTTGCTGATTGCTAAGGAGAAAATTATGAGTCAGAATATCGCCCAAAAAATTATCTCCCGCCATCTGCTAAGCGGGGAAATGAAAGCAGGAGAGGAGATCTCTTTGCGCATTGACCAGACCTTGACCCAAGATTCCACTGGAACTATGACTTATTTGCAGTTTGAGGCCATGGGGATCGATAAAGTCAAAACTGATAAATCGGTTGCATATATCGACCATAATACTTTACAGGCCGGTTTTGAAAATGCCGATGATCATAAATATATCCAAACCGTCACCAAAAAACACGGGGTATATTTCTCCCGTCCCGGTAACGGTATCTGCCATCAGGTTCATTTAGAGCGTTTTGGTAAACCAGGGGCGACCTTGTTAGGCTCCGATAGCCATACTCCTACTGGCGGCGGCCTGGGTATGCTGGCAATCGGCGCTGGCGGCTTGGATGTTGCGGTAGCTATGGGCGGCGGCCCCTACTATCTGATGATGCCCAAAATCTGCCGCATTGAGTTGGTGGGCAAATTGCAGCCAATGGTTACTGCTAAAGATATCATTTTAGAGGTTCTGCGCCTGCTCAGCGTTAAGGGCGGTGTAGGCAAGATCATGGAATATGCTGGCGAGGGCGTCAAGACTCTCTCGGTGCCGGAACGCGCTACTATCACTAATATGGGTGCTGAACTGGGAGCTACGACCTCGATTTTCCCCAGTGATGAGGTTACCCGTCAGTTCTTGCGTGCTCAGGGACGTGAGGAAGATTGGCAGGAAGTGGTGGCTGATGCTGACGCTACCTATGATGAAAGCCTTACTATCGATCTTTCCCAGCTGGTTCCGCTGGCAGCACAGCCCTCGAGCCCGGATAATGTGGCGCCAATCAGCGAGATTGCCGGTATTACTGTCAATCAGGTGGCTATCGGTAGCTGTACTAATTCTTCTTTTGCCGATATGATGAAGGTTGCCGCTATTCTTGATGGTAAGACAGTGGCGGAGAATGTCAGCTTGGTCATCGCTCCTGGTTCTAAACAAGTATTGTCCATGCTGGCTGCCAATGGCGCTTTAGCCAAGATGGTTGATGCAGGCGCGAGAATTTTGGAGAGTGCTTGTGGTCCTTGCATCGGTATGGGGCAGGCTCCAGCTACTGATGCGGTCTCTCTGCGTACCTTTAACCGCAATTTCTATGGCCGCAGTGGCACGGCTTCAGCCAAGGTCTATCTGGTCAGCCCGGAGACTGCTGCTGTTTCTGCTTTGACTGGTGTGATTACTGACCCACGTGATTATTCACCAGTACCGGAAACATTAATTCCTGACCATTTTGATTACTGTGATAATATGGTAGTACCTCCGGCTGAAGATGGCTCTGAGGTTGAAGTAGTCCGGGGGCCTAATATCAAGCCTTTCCCCACTCATCACCCATTGGCTGATGAGGTCACCGGTGAGGTTTTGATCAAAACCGGTGATAATATCACTACTGACCATATCATGCCTTCTAATGCTAAATTGCTGCCCTACCGTTCCAATATCCCTTACTTGGCTGAATATTGCTTGACCCCTTGCGATCCGGAATTCCCGGCTAAGGCTAAGGCTAAGGGCGGCGGCTTTATCCTTGGCGGTGATAATTATGGGCAGGGATCCAGCCGTGAGCATGCGGCTCTGGCTCCTCTATATCTGGGGGTCAAGGCAGTTTTGGCTAAATCATTCGCCCGCATCCACGCAGCTAACCTGGTGAATAATGGTATTATCCCGTTAGTTTTTGCCGACGCTGCTGATTATGACAAAATCGAGGAAGGCGATGAGCTGGTGATCAAGAATGCACCGGCACAGGTCAAAGCCGCAGTGGAGGGCAAACCTTTTACTATTACCAATAAAACACGTGGCTACGATTTCCAGGCCATGGCTAATATTTCCGACCGTCAGGGAGCGATGCTGATCGCTGGCGGACTGCTTAACTATACTAAGGAACTCAGCTAAAATTTAACCAATGAAGAGGTATCATTATGTATGATGTAACTTTGATCCCCGGCGATGGTATTGGTCCGGAAGTAGCTGCTGCTGCCCGTCAAGTGATCGATGCCAGCGGCGTCAAAATCAACTGGCATATCGAGGAGGCCGGTGCTGCTCAGATCGAGAAATTTGGCACCCCTCTGCCAGATAGAGTAATCGAATCGATCAAAAGTACCGGTGTAGCGCTAAAAGGACCGGTTACGACTCCGATCGGCTGCGGTTTCCGCAGTGTTAATGTAGCTCTGCGCAAGGAGCTGGATTTGTATGCTAACCTGCGTCCGGCTAAAAATTATCCCAATATTCCTTCTCGGTATCAGAACGTTGACTTGGTGATCGTCAGGGAAAATACCGAGGATCTTTATGCCGGTATCGAGCACATGGTGGGCAAGGATGCTGCTGAAAGCATCAAATTATTCACCCGCGAGGGCTGCAACAGGATCATCCGCTATGCCTTTGATTATGCGGTGGCTAATGACCGTCATAAAGTCACTGCCGTACATAAAGCCAATATTATGAAATGCACTGACGGTATGTTTGTTGAAGAGGCACGCAAGGTAGCTAAGGAGTATCCAACTATTGAGCTGGAAGAGATGATAGTCGATGCCATGTGTATGAACCTAGTGATTGCCCCGGAAAAATATGATGTTTTGGTCTTGCCTAATCTTTATGGCGATATTGTCTCCGATCTCTGCGCCGGCCTGGTTGGTGGCTTGGGTGTAGCCCCTGGCGCCAATATCGGCAAACAAGCAGCAGTCTTTGAGGCCATTCATGGCAGCGCTCCGGATATCGCTGGCAAGGATATGGCTAACCCGACGGCAATTATTCTCTCCGGAGTGATGATGCTGCGGCACTTAGGTGAAAAAGATGCTGCCCAAGCTATTGAAGATTCGCTGGTTAAGGTAGCTGCCAGTGGTAAGTTTTTGACTTTTGATCTAGGAGGTTCTACTGGTACCAAGGCGTTTACCGATGCTTTGGTTGCTGAAATGAATAGGTGAGGTAAATGGCGATGAATACAAATGCCTCGATAAAAGAAGTGGCGGCGAAGAGTTTACGCAGCCGTGTCTTTCACCAGCTGGAGCAAAATATTATCAGCGGCAAATACCCCCCTGGTATGGCCTTAAATGAGAAACAGCTATGCCAGGAACTGGGTGTCAGCCGTACTCCTCTGCGGGAGGCTTTGAGTCAGCTGGAATTAGAAGGCTTGGTTGAATCCAAGCCCAATAAAGGCTCGGTGGTGCTTGGTATCTCTCCCCAGGATATTGAAGATATTTATACCATAAAGCTGGAGTTAGAAGGCCTGGCCGCTAAGTTAGCAGCGGAACGTATTACTCCAGAAGAACTCACTGAGCTGGAAGAAACAGTGAGCATGACTGAGTTTTATATGAAAAAGGGCGATGTGGATAAGATGGTGGAGTTGGATTCCCGCTTTCATGATATTATCTGCAAAGCAGGCAAGAATCGTCCGCTGCGTGATATGATGAGTAATTATCATAATTTTGTCAAACGGGCGCGGCACAAATCTTTAGTGACCACGCCTGACCGTATTCCTAGGATGTTGACAGAGCATCGACGTATTATGCAGGCGATTGCCGCTGGCGATGGCGAGCTGGCTAAATCATTGGCGGTGGAGCATATCAGCAAGGCTCGCGTCAGTATCTCTAAAGCTATTCATGAAAAAGATGCCGATAAACAATAAAAGAGGCTTCCATTTTGTTTGGAGGCCTCTTTGTTGTCTAAAACATTATTAACTAAAGCTCGGTGGTTTAGCCGCAATCTGATCCAGAGAATTATTGGCTGGTGATGGAGTAGAAAGATTAAAGAAAAGCTTGGAATCCTCCGTAACACCAAAATCCTGATTAGAACCAGTATCCTGAACTTTGTTGAAAGCTTCACGGAACATCGCATTATGAGCTTCTTCGCGGTTGAGCAGAAAATCAATGGTCTCGCGGACATATTTATCGTTAATTTGACGATATAGATACTCGTACACTACTTTAGCACGTTGCTCGGAAGCTATATTAGAAAGAAGATCCGCGCATAGATCACCGGTAACGGTAACATAATCGCCGGTCCAGGAATAACCAGAGGAATTGATCAAGCCTGGATTCAAGCCCAAAAGGACATGGCTTTGGATCTCTCCGGCGCCTACTTGCTGATAATCAACATCATGACCGTTCAGCAAATTGATCAGCGTACCCACCATCTCCATATGCGAAAGCTCCTCAGCGCCGATATCGAGAAACAGATCTTTGATTTCCGGATCTTTAACGCGGAAGCTCTGAGCGATATACTGCATGGCTGCCTTCAACTCACCATTACCGCCGCCGAGCTGTTCTTGGAGAAGTACTGCATATTGCGGATTAGGACGTTCTACTTTGCATTCGTGTAATAGCGTTTTTTCATGCTTAAACATTTGGCTGCTCCTTTCTTGGTATTACTATGATTACAATTCACCAAAAAAACAGTTGCTATACAAGGGATTAGCCGCTTGATTATGGAAAATCTTTTTAATCAGTTCAACGGTTTAGCCTATTTTTGGTAAGATATTTATTTAATTTAAGAAAAATTTTTAAACTGGGGGAAAATCCGGGAACAAAAAAGGTTTTTTTTAGTCAATAAAGATAGCAGTAGTCAAAATCTAGATAAAGAAAGGATGATTATCCATGAAAAAATTATTGATATGCTTAGGCTTGGTTTTAGCTGTTGGCCTTCTCTTTGCTGCTTGTACTAATACGGAACAACCGTCCGACGACCAAGGCAACACTGGTCTGAGCGGCGAGCCGGCAGATATCTTGAATTCCCTGATTGAGAACTGCGATGTCGAAATGGTTGCTACTATGGATGTAGAAGTCAGTGCAGATAATGCTCAGCATTATTTGGGATTAACCAGCGAGCAATTTACTCAATATGTTCAATCAGCGGCTGTCAAAGAAGCTGCTATTAACGCTCAAGCACATCTGGTAGCAGTGCTCCAATGCACAGATGAGGCGGCTGCAGCTGAAGTCAAAGCAATGATAGCTGAAAATTTTGATCCCATGCGCTGGATCTGTGTCACTCCTGAGCAATGCTTCGTAGTGGATGCTGGTAGCTATGTTCTGCTGGCTGCGACATATGAAGACGTAGCAGCTGCACTGCAAACTGCTTTTGCTAACGCTGCTGGCAGCAGCATGGGAACAGTAGAAGTTTTTTATCCCAATTAATTGAGCATATTGTACCAATAAACTAATAAAATTTTTGCTGCTGCCTTTGGATGATTTCCAAAGGCAGCTTTTTAAGCTTAATAATAAGATTATACGGTTAAAGAGGTTTTTAACTGTTATATCTCATCTGGAAGCAGCCCAGTATAAATGGCTTCTTGTATGTATTACAAGAAGTAAACCGCACTATAAAAGTTATCAAATGGAATTTTTATATCATTGCTTAATTCTGTAATAAGATAAAGCTTTTGTCTTAAAAAGGTAAATAATTTGCTGCAAAAAAATGTCGAATTTGATATAATATCTAAGAGAAAACAAAAGCGAGATTTAATTTAAAATCCTCTTTGTTTTTTACTAATTCATAATACCAAAAGAAAGGAGCGAGCTCGCCGATGAAACGTTATATATGTTTATTATTGTTCGTCGCTGTTTTATTATGTGCTTGCGGCGCTCCAGCTGCTGATAATAACACGGCCCTCACTCCAGGCGAATATACCACTCAACCTTCGGAACCGATCAGTGCTGACCTTAATGATTCTTCAGCCATGGATATGATCAACCCTGAGATAATATCCACCATTGATCCGGAGCGACCGATGATTGCTTTGACATTTGACGATGGCCCAGGTCCTTATACCCAACGAATACTGGATACTTTATCCGCTAATAATGCTAGGGCTACTTTTTTCATTGTTGGTAATAGGGTTAAATCATACCCTGAGACAATGCAGGCTATCGTTGATCAGGGATCAGAGATTGGCAACCATTCTTGGGGACATGCTTCTTTGGTTAAATTGGATGAACAAGGCGTGCGGGAACAGCTGATATGGACTAATGATGAAGTAGAAAAAAACACTGGTGTACGGCCGGTATTGCTCCGTCCACCGTATGGAGAAGTGAACGATTCGGTAACAGCTATTGTCAAGGATGTTGGTATGCCGATAATCAACTGGTCCATCGATACCCTTGATTGGAAGACCAAAGATCCACATAAAACCTATGATGCTATTATGGGATCTGTAACTAATGGGTGTATCATCCTATGCCATGATATCTATGAAGAAACAGCTGAGGCTATGGAAACCGTAATTCCTGATTTAGTTAAGGCTGGCTATCAGTTGGTAACGGTTTCGGAGATGCTGACTCTGCTCGAAGGCGGTGCTATTGCCGGCACAGTTTACCGCAGTGTTAATTGATGAATAAGCATTGATTATTTTACTTTATGATAGTGAAAATAAGTTTTAAATTGAGTGCCATGGCTGCAAAAAGAAATTTTGTTTTTAACGAAGCCACTTTGCCATTAAGGAGTTGTTATGGCAAATCATCAACAACAACCCTTAACTAGTAAGCAAGCCAAAAAGAAAACTAGAATGTTTATTATCAGCCTATTGGTATGTCTGATAGCTTTGTCTGCTTATCTATATTGGGAAAATACCACTATCGAAGTTACCTTTCTAGAGGTGGTGGATTTTGCCATCCCCGTTGATTTTGATGGCTTTACTATTGCGCATATTAGCGATTTGCATAATACCGAGTTCGGGCAGCAACAGGAGCGACTGCTACAAAAGCTAGTGGAAGCCGCACCTGATTTGATTGCCATCACCGGGGATTTGCTGGACTCTTATCACCCGAATATTACGGTGGCAATGGAGTTTATCAATGGGGCAATAGCTATTGCTCCGGTTTATTATGTCACCGGCAATCATGAATCACGGTTGCCTGAGCTTTATGCTCAGCTGCGTGAGCAAATGGAATCTGCCGGGGTGGTGGTTTTAGATAATAAAGCCGTTACTCTGGAATATGGTAGCAGCATTATAAGAGTGTTGGGTGTTGATGATCCCACTTTTTCCGCGGAGAGCGATCAGTATGAAGACAACGAGCAGGTGATATCAGCCCAACTTGATGTTCTACTGGACGACCAGTCAGCATATACCATTTTGTTATCCCACCGGCCAGAACTGTTTGATGTTTATCATGAAGCTGGTATTGATTTGGTTTTGTGCGGACATGCCCATGGCGGACAAGTGCGCCTGCCGTTTATTGGAGCATTATTTGCTCCTAATCAAGGCTTTTTCCCTGAGTATACCGCTGGTCTTTATCGCCAGGGAGATACCCAGATGGTCGTCAGCCGTGGCTTAGGCAACAGCAGCTTTCCCATAAGAATCAATAATCCGCCGGAGCTAGTGGTGATCACGCTCCAGGCGGATTAGTATTAAAAATTTTATTTGCTGTAATTGAATAGTTATTATAGGTAAACAGGTGATAGCGGCCAAGAAGAGTTTAGCATGCTGCGCCTGTTTGTTCTGTTATTGATTGGTCGTTTTGTGGACGAGGAATATCTGCTTGCATTAATTCCGAACGGTATTTGCCAAAGAGTATAAAGCCTAGGATCATTGCCAGCAGTGATGTGCCGGCAAAATTCAGCCAGATTCCGGTTAAGCCCAAAGGCCATAAGATCAGGATCAGCAGCAAGGGGAAAACTAAAGCAGTAGAGATCGAGAGCAAAGAGGCAGGGAGTGTTTTCTCGATAGCCAGCATAAAGCTTTGCATCGCAAAAGAGAACCATCTGGTGACATAGGTCAGGCTGAAAAGCTGGAGTGCTAAGACGGCTGTGACCAGAAAATCAGCGTCACTATCCGGAACAAACAGTTGAGTGATTTGTTCGGGGAATAAGAGGATCACCGCCACAGAAATTAGCGAAATAATAGCGCTGGCAATGAAGCAGCATTTGCCGATGGCCCGCACACGGGAATATTGTCCAGCTCCCCAGTTATAACCGATGGCAGGCTGCAGGGAATCGCACATGCCATAGAGCAGCGGCTGGATAAAACCTTCAACATACATCAGGATACCATAGATAGATACCGCTGACTCTCCTCCCAAACGTACTAGAATGGCATTGAGTACGATAGAGGTAACCCTACCTGCAACATTGTTGAGGAAAGTAGGCGTACCGCAGGCCAGTATTTGCCGCACCATTTTAACGCTGAAGCGGGGCCGGCAGAAGCGCAACAGCATCTTGCCACGGAAAAAGGGGATAAAAGCGATAATAGCGCAGATAATCATTGATAAGCAGAAGGCCAATGCAGCAGCCCATACGCCCCATTTAAAAACATACAGGAAGACGATCTCCATCCCAGCTCCCAGAACAGCCATCAGGATATTGAGTCCCATGCTGCTACGGATCTTGCCGCAGATACGTAGATAGTTATCAACAGCAAAAATAATCGTGGTCAAAGGAGAACAGATGGCATAGACCTGCAAATATTGTACGGCCAAGAGAGCGAACCTGCCCTCTGCTCCCATCAGTTCGATCAATAGTGGCGCCATAAAATAGAGAAGAGCGCCGATAATGATTCCTGTACCAACGATCATCAGGCAGGAACAAGTGAAAATATTGTTGGCTTTAGCTTCTTCTTTTTGTCCTAAATTGATGGCAATTGGTACAGCGGAGCCTACGCCAATCAGGTCAGCCAAGGCAAAATTGATGATAACAAAAGGCATTGCTAAATTGATCGCTGCGAAAGCAGTTTCGCCTAAAAACTGGCCGACCAGGATTCCGTCGACCAGCTGATAGATAGCGGATGCCAGCATACCGATTGCCCCGGGGATCGAGGCTAAGAAAAAGAGTTTCAAAGGTGGTGTTTTAGCAAATAATGTATGGGAGTTCATAGGGAATTTCCCTTTTGGGTTCCTTTCTCGTAAGTTATTTTAAGATTCTTTGGTTGAATTCTTTATATAAAGTATCAGCGAAATATTCAAAAGCATCGATGAATTCGGGTGAGAATTTTTGCAGTGTTTTATCTAAAGCCAGATGCTCTGCCTGACGGATATCTTTCAGCACATTATCAGTATATTGTTGCCCTTTAGCTGTTAGACGGATGTTTTTTTCTTTACTATGCTCTACTGGCAGCAGGGTAATTAGTTCTTCTTGAAGCAATTCCTGGACTATAGTATTAATAGTTGTTTTAGGGATGAGCCAGTCATCACTAAGCTGTTTTTGGGTATGAGGTTGGTTATCTGCCATGGCATAAAGAAGGGTTAAAGTGTTTTCCTTGATGCCTAATTTTTTGCCACAAAAATAATAAGCCCCATCCATTTTATTGATAGCATTAGTTATCCGCCAGATGATGGCAGTGCATTGGTCTGCATTATCCATGGAGTTCCTCCAAAAATATAGTACGAATTCGTATGGCGTAGTATAATACGAATTCGTACTATTGTCAATAGGGTAATAAAAAATTATGATAAATTTAACTTTAATTATGGGAAATTTACTTTTAATTATTTTTGACAAAGGCCGCGATATCATCGATCACCTGCTGGTCCACGTTAGATTTAACTTGATACTCTGAGACGTCACGCTTATTTTGCGTTGGCATCATCAGGTGATTAAGCCCCGGATAGAGATGGAAAACAACATTATCCCGGTCAGCTAATTTTTCCTGCCATAGGGGGTAGTCAACATCGGCATAGATTTGAAAATCAGCTTCGCCCTGCAGGATCAGCATGGGCATGGAGATTTGCTCAAGATATTTTTCTCCTTCATATTGCTCCAGAGAATACCAATAGATCGCTGGTATGCCTAAAAGTGTGGTATCGGCATCAAGCGTAGGATTAGTCGGCAGGTCTCGCAGCACTTCCATATCAGCTTCGATCTGTGCTAGTTGAGCATCAAGTATCGCCAGTTCCTGTTCTGAGAGCGTTGGCCGCAGGCTTTGCACAGTTTCTATTGTCTGATCGTAAGAAACTTCATAAAGCGGCCGTAGCGTACCGGCCATGGAGATGACTCCAGCTAGTTCAGGGTGTTTGGCCGCTATCGCTGGTGTCAGCATCCCGCCTAAACTATGCCCCAGCACGAAGATCCGTTCTCCATCGACCCTGCCATCGGTTTTGGCTAAATCAATAGCCGCATAAACGTCGCTTAAAACCTCATCATCAATGGTCACTGCATTATTTAGTTCGACTGCCTTATCTGGATAGGTATAATATCTTTTATCATAACGGATAGAAGCGATACCTTGTTCCGCCAGACCCCACGCAATATCGCGGAAAGGAGCGTTGCTGTAAATCGTTTCGTTCATATCTGAGGAGCCGGATCCTTGAACCAAGATCACTACCGGTGGATTGTCCACCTCCTTGGGCAGTGTCAATTTGCCGCGCAGTGGCAGTTCAGGATCGCCGGCTACAGTGATATCTATTTCTGTATAACTGGCATCATCAGCAGGCCCGTCGATTATTTGATAGTTGGTCCACATACCAATAACCTGTTCTTTGCTATCATAGGTGATAGAAACTAAAATGCCATTGTTGGCAAAGCGCAGCAGTGCCGCAACAGTGCAACGGTTGCCTTCAATGTTGCTGCTTAAAGATTCTTGCCCGATATAGTTGCCACTGGGGCCAACCATTTGTTCCCAGCCAGCCTGGAGCGATTCAACCGGCAGCTGTTGCGTCAGTTCTGGGGCGAAATAACTGCTGGCAGCTTCATAATCTCCATCCAGCAGATGCTGAACAATGGTGGTTGTCTTGGCCTCTAACTGTTCTGTCTCAAAGCTGGTTTCTCCGCCACAGGCGCTGCCTATCAGGCAAACAATAAATAGCATAATGATAATCCATAGGGCAGTCTTTTTCATGCCGTATCTCCCTTGCTTTATTGGTTGAGCTCGTGGACAAAAGCGGCTATTTTATCGCTTTTTACCGTGGAGATATAGGAATTGCTCTTAGTGACAATCCGCATTACTACTTTTTCCAGCGCGTTGCATTGCTGGGGATCATAGATACCGCCAAGGATATGCTTGGTAGCTGCTGCCTGTAAAATTTCTGGCGGAAAATTATGGGTGAAGTATTTTTCCTCTTCTTCTTCAGCTAGGCCAGAAAGAAAGAGGCCCAGTTTTTTGGTCAATAATTCGCTTTGATGCTTGGCGATATAGTTTTTGAGCGGTTTGCGAATTTGCCCGGCCATTAAGCTGCTGCCGAGAATAACGCAGTCGTAGCTCGGCAGATGCGGATCGCTTTCCTCAACATCTTTCACCACGCTGTCCGGTATCTCCTGGGCGATCAATTTAGCGATCTTTCTGGTGGCCCCATGTTTAGTTGCATAGAGGATTAGGGTCTTCATAGCGCTTTCCATCCTTTGTTTAAGACATTTTTTTACATCTTTATCATTATAACATGCTGGTGGCTGGACGGCTAGCCTTTTATGAGCACAGACCCTTAAGAAAATTACTTGAGTTTTATTGGTGATAGATCCTGACCAAACGACGTCCGAGTCGGCTAAGGATCTCATTGGCTATAGTATCGTCCCAGGTGGCAAAATCAACAGCAGTAATACTATCCTGCCCATCCTGGCCAATAATGGTCGCGATATCATTGGGACGTACCTGGCTGATCTTGCTGATATCGATCATCATCTGATCCATACAGATTTTGCCGATGATTGGCGCCCGCTGCCCATTAACCAGGACAGAAGCTTTTTTCTCTGAAAGACTGCGGGGAATGCCGTCAGCATAGCCAATAGTGAGCATAGCGATACGTCTTTTGCTTTTAGCAGTATAAGCCAAGTCATAACCTGCGCCTTCTCCGGGAGACAGTTCTTTAATAGTGCTGATACGTGTTTTCAGCGCAAAAACCGGCTTAAGATCCGGCATCATTCCGGGGAGAACATGCCGGCTATCGATAGCGCCGTAGAGGGCGATACCTGGCCGGGCATAGTTATAGTTGAGTTGACGGTAGTTGATGATTCCATAGCTGCTTTGTACATGAAGAGCCGGGATGGTGATCCCTTCTGCTTGTAAGCGTGCTATTAAAGTGGAGAAATGGGCCAGCTGCATCTGTGTATACTCTATATCTTGTTCCTTGATGCTGTCGGCCATCGCTAGGTGAGTATACATGCCTTCTATCTGTAGCGATTCCATGGCTAAAATAGCTTTGATGGCATTGAAGTTATCATCACGTTCGCCCTGACGGTGCATGCCGGTATCTATTTTTAGATGCACTCTCAGTTTGAGTCTGGAGGCATTTAGTTCCTGCGCATAATGATAATCGAGTACGGTTTGTATTAGGTTATACTGTTTCAGCAGCGGGAAATCATCTGGATGAGTGTAGCCCAGAATAAGGATATCTGCTGTGATTTTGGCCTGCCGCAGTTCCAAAGCCTCGCTTAAAGAGGCGACACAAAAGCAATGGATATCATCTGCTGCTAATGCTTGAGTGATAGGTATTGCTCCTAAGCCATAAGCATCGGCTTTGACTGCCGGCATTAGCTGGCAGCTATCGGGCAGCAGCGAGCGCAGTACTGCAACATTATGACGTAAATGAGCCAGATCAATTTCGATCCAGGCCCGTTCACGTGGGAAGCTGTCTTTCCGCTTGGGGCGGGGTATTGTAGTCACAATGACAGACAGGATGATTGCCCCTAAGCAAACCAGCAGGTAATGAACAATGCTGTTGTCAACCAAAAGCTGTGTCATACTTATGGCTTCGCCGAGTCCCCGAATCGCGATAATGACCAAAGGATGCAGCAGATAGATCCACATGGCCAGCTTACGCAGACGAGGAGCAGGTTCGATTTCCCATGATAATAGTAATTGATAGAGGAAGAAGCAGCAGGGGATCAGCGATAGATACATGCTATCATGGCGTGGCAGTCCCAGAGAGCGAAGCAGCAACCCTTCAGCGATCAGCAGGGTCAAAGAGATAAGCAGCCCGATGATAACGCTCTGGCGAGACAGCTTGTTGGGTCTCTGTTGCAGCCAAGCTCCCATCACCAAGAAAAGCGGAACATAGAAGAGCCCGTTGCGGGTATAACCGAACAGCTCCAGGGCGCCTTGATATCCTGCTGCTAGCCATGGAACCTGTTCTACTAAACCAAAATAGCTATCGCCCAGGATGCCGATAAGATAGAGTATCAGAGAGATCGCTGCTATCCATGAAAAAGAAAGCCGGCGGCTGAGCAGATAAACCAATCCCATGCCAATGATTACTCCGGGCAGATACCATAGGTGATAAAAATCACTGGTGAAGAAGATGATTTGGAGCAGCTTGATCGGAGTTAGTTGGTCGAAATAGCCTGCATAGATGCTCACCGGCAGATAGATCAGGCTAGCCAGAGCATATAGAGCAGCTGTTTTCTTAAAAAAGTTGAGCAGAGGAGCTTTATCATTATCATGCCGGAAAAGATACCTTGGTAGGATAAAATAGCCTGATACCATCAGGAAGAAGGGAACTGCCACTCTGGCAATCACTCTGGTGAGGATAAAGTCGGCATCAGCGTTAAGGGTGGCTAAAGGAGAAGTATGGATAGCTACTACCAACAAAGCAGCTATTAGCTTAAAATAGTCCAATCCCCCGCAACGGGTATTGACCGCCATGCTTATCCCTCCCATTCAGTAATAATGAATCCCCCCATATTATCGCCGGAAATTGAGTAAGGGGTATTCCCTCGCAGTTGGATGATTGTCTCATTATCCGTTGCTGGGATATAAGAAATCTGCACCTTCTTACCTGGCAGCGGTAGAGAGAAAATTTTTCCTCCGCTAGTAGCCAGGTGGAGCAGTTCCATATATTCTTCGAGCACCAGTCCCTGTTCGTTTATCAATGCTGCATGTGGAGAGCCAACATAGCGAAAATGCCACGGCTCATGACCAATACCGGTGATATTTTCCTTTCCTTCAGGATAGCGTTCAATGAAACCATAGTTAGCCGCTGCCTCGCGAAACTGCTGGCAGATGCCCTCATAAGGAAAGGCCGGAGTAAGCGGATCGATCTGTGGTAATATCAATGCCATATCAATAGCCAACCCGGTCTCATGCTCACTGCAGCCAGGCAGAGCCACATATTTCTTAGTAAAGTCTTCTCCATGCTCTGCTAATGCGGAAGCATAGAGTTCTTGCTGTTCCTGATGGGAACGGAAGCCGCTGAGTGGCTGGATCTGCTGCTCTGCGTGGAGATGATTAAGCAGGCGCATCAACTCGCAGGCGGCGATCCTTTGCATCTGCACCTGTGGTAGCTTAGGCATAACCTGTACCAGCTTTTCTGCGCATTTATCCAGATGGAGCTGACCTGCATTGTCCGGTAGTGGATGTTGCTGATTGACCAGGATCAATGTTCCGCAGCAGGATTTGGCGGATGATAATTTCAGTTTTAGCATCCCTGTTTCACTCCCATCTCGATCAAGTGATTGATCAGGGTTGCAAAACTGTAGCCAATGGCTTCCATCATCCGCGGATAGCGGCTATGACTAGTGAAGCCGGGAATGGTGTTAACTTCATTGAAGACGATCTGTTCATCAGGGGTGATAAACATGTCTACTCGGGCGAATCCTGAGCAACCCAGGGCTTTATAGATGCGCAGGGCCGTTTGCTTAACCTTAGCTGTTGTCTGCTCTGAAAGTCTGGCCGGCAGATGAATCTGCGCTGTTTCCAGGGTGTATTTCTCAGTGAAATCAAAGAAATCACCAGTCAGTTCAATCTCATCGACCTCACCGATAATCGAATCATTCCCTTTGCCCATAATGGCGCAGCCAACCTCAAAGCCTTCAACCATTTCTTCGATGATGACTTGGTCGTCAATTTTAAAGGCTCTTTCCACTGCCTGAGATAGTTCTATCTGAGACCGGACACAGCTTACGCCTAGCGAAGATCCTGCTCTTACGGGTTTAACAAAAAGCGGATAACGTAGCGCTGCGGCCTGATCTAGGGCAGCAGCGATATCAGCTGGGGAATCGATGACCACTCCCCAGGGAATATCGATACCAGCGGCGCTGACTACCGAATGGGAGCGGACTTTATCCATACACAGGGCGCTGCTCATGGTTGTGCAGCCGATGATCGGAATACCAGCCAGCTCCAGCAGCCCTTGAACAGTGCCGTCTTCGCCATATTTGCCATGCATTACCGGCATTGCCGCATCTAACCGCAGCGGAGTATGATTATCCAGATCCAGCATTCCATGGATGGTGCGGCAGGGTAAGATGCAGGCATGAACACAATCATTATCGTTATGCCAGGTATCATCAGCAATTTTGTCGGTATCCCCATTGAAACGGAACCATTCACCAGCTCTGGTGATGCCTATTAAGATTGGCTGATATTTATTGGTATCAATCGCCTTGATGACCGCGGTGGCTGATTGCAAAGATACTCCGTATTCACCGGAGCGCCCACCAAAGATGATGGCGATATTGGGTTTATGCTGTTGTGACTTGTTCATGTGTAGGCTCCTTTCTTGAGATGATAGTTCCTTCAGGCAGTTGATAGGTGATAATACATTGATTGGTATAAAGTAGCTCTTGGCCCATAGGCTCTTGGCTGTCATAATCATAGGCCTGACGCACTACAGCAATCTCTTCCTGGATAGTGTCACCCTGCTGCCAGTAGTGAAGCTCGCCATTGTTTACTTCATAACGTAGCTGCGGATGATGCAGGGAATAGATGCTGGTAGTGATTTGGGCCTCATCAAAGCTGATGCGTATCTGGTAGGTGTTGTCAGTATTATTAGTCACCTTTAGGTCAAGCCAGCCCTCAGCAATAGTGGCATCGACGCCTTTGATTTCATCATTATTAGGCTCAGGGAATTCCTTGACCCCATGGCCATGACGTTCAATGATGGTCAGGGGAGTGTGGAGAAAGAGCCAAAAGAGAGAATTGCTCATCTGACAGAGCCCGCCTCCTGGAGATACGGTCAGCTTGCCATTTTCAACTGTTAGCCCATCTTTATATGGCGTGTGTTTATCGGCATAGCGAGCTAATTGCCAGAAAGAGAAAGTCTCTCCCGGGTAGATTAGCAGCCCGTCCATTTGTTTGGCCACCAGCTTGAGGTTAAAAACCTTATTTTCCTGATAGGTCATGGAAAAGCCGGTGGAGTGGTTATAAAGAGCGCAGCTGCTGGAAAAAAGCTGATAAGGTAGCATCTTATCAGTGGCTAGCGTTTTGGCATAGCGTCTTTTATCAAAGCGCATTTTTAGATAGAAGAACCATCGGCGCTGTTTTTTGCGCCAGGGCAGTAGCCAGGGGAATATTTGGGTCAATCTTTTTCTGCTCATCAACATCACTTCCTTATCTGTCAAAAATAATTGCCGTAACAAAACGACTTATCCTGATACTCTTATTGTAGAGCTACAGAATAAGCCGTTTATTAAGCGCTGATATGTAAAAAAAGAAGATTTGATAAAGAGAAACTAAATATCTGATGAAGCTATATTAGCTGGCTAGCAGATAATGGTAAAAGTAGTGATTTTATTGGCATTGCTAACAGTGATGCTGCCGCCATGGGCTTCGATAATGTTTTTGGCGATCGCCAGTCCCAGCCCACTGCCACCGGTGCCGCTTTGCCTAGCTTCATCAGCACGATAGAACTTTTCAAAGAAGCGATCCAGTTTTTCCTGTGGGATATCCATGCCCGTGTTGGCGATCCTGATACGTGAGCGGTCGGCATATTTATCAAGCGTGACCATGATCTTTTCGCCTTCCGGTGTATAATTGGCGGCATTGACCAGGATATTATCCAGGGCGCGGGCCATTTTATCCGGATCGACAAAAATATCGAAAACGCCTTGATTATCCACGCTGATCTCAATATTTTTACGCCGCAGCAGCGGCATCAATTCTTCTGTCAGCTGGAGAATCAACATTTCAGCGCTGATATTGGTTCGCTCTAGCTCGATGCGGCCGATTTTGAAACGGGTAACTTCGAACAGCTCTTCTACCAGCGAGAGCATGCGGTTGGCTTTACGTAGGGCGATCCCCGCATATTTTTGCCGTGTTTCTTCCGGCAGTTCCGGGTTATCATGAATCAGCTCCATATAGCCTAGGATCGAAGTCAGCGGGGTGCGGATATCGTGAGCCAAGGAGACCACTAGATCGTCCTTGCGCTGTTCGGCTTCACGCACCGCATATTTCCACAGACGCAGCTCTTTATTGATGTCTTTAAGCGTCGCCTCAACTTCTTTAAAAGCTTTAGGCAATTTAGGCGGTTTTAGACCTTCCTCTTCAGAGACCTGGAGATTGTCCGATACCAGTGATGCAAAGCTATTGAATACCGGGGCAAAGATCCAGTTGGAAAAGATCACTACCGCTAAGATACATATGCAGGTGACCACTAGCACCCGATAATTGGAAAGAAACTGAAAGAGCGATGGCCAGAGAAAACTATTGGTATTGCGGGATAGATAATCGAGCAGGTCGGCGACTAAAATGCCGGCCAGGATCGAGGCAAGTACTGTCAGTATGAGAACCAGTATAGCCCGGGCAAAGGCTTTCAGATAGCCGGTTTTATATTTACTCATTTATTTTATACCCCACTCCCCAGACTGTTTGAATGAATTTTTTGCGTTTGCCGGTATCCTCCAGCTTATGCCGGAGATTTTGCACATGTACGATAACAGTATTATTGCTATCCAGATATTTTTCTCCCCAGACGGTTTCGAAAATGGTTTCGCTGCTCATTACTTTGCCGCGGTTTTTGCACAAAAGCAGCAGGATCCCAAATTCGATGGGGGTAAGGTCGATTTTTTTACCATAAAGAGTACAAGTATGGGCGTCCTCGTTGACCACTAAACCATTGATATCATAAATGCCACTGGCATGTCCATTGGCATCAGCTGCCGAATATTTAGTGATACGGCGCAGTTGGGCGCCGATCCGCGCCACTAATTCCTGCGGATTGAAGGGCTTGACCATATAATCGTCAGCGCCTAGTACTAGTCCATTGATCTTATCCTTATCATCGTCCTTGGCAGTCAGCATAATGATCGGGAAGGTATAGCCCTTATCCCGAAGCTGACGGCAGAGGGAAAAGCCATCGATATCCGGCATCATCACGTCGAGTACGGCAAGATCAATATGGCTAAGGTCATTTTCCAGTGCCTGGGCTGGGTGATTGTATTTGATAGCATTGTGTCCGGCATTTTGCAGATAGACCTCGATCAAGTCCAGGATCTCTATTTCATCGTCGACGATCATGATATTAGCCATAGTAGAACTCCTTCCCCAAAAGCACTAGTATATTTATTGTCAACAAAAATGGTAAATATATCATAACAAATAATTCTGGCCAAGGAATAAAGAAAAAATTAAAATTTTGACGTGTTCCCTTGTTATTGTATTATAGTAAGCATGGTGATGTAAAGAATAATTGCTTGCTAATATTAATTGTAAGCTTCTCAGCAGGAAACAGTCTCTTGAAGTTAGAAAACATGTTTATGTTATATGATTATAACATATGATTTTTAGGCTTATTTCGGTAAACTAACCTCTGAGGTGAAAGCCATGAACGATGATATTATCAGAATCGCTAAAAGAGACACTGCACGCGGGGAAGATGGGTATAAAACCTTTTCTGTACGGATCAAAGAAGATACGGTGGCTGCTTTAGACGATCTAGCGCTCAAAAGCAACCGTTCCCGCAATGAGTTGATCAATATTATCCTTGACTTTGGCGTAACCCATACCATTATTGAGGAATAAGATAATAACCACGGATCTTTTACCGCATGGGCGGCTTTCTTTTTGAGATTCGCGATGATATTTAGCAATCAAAGGAGCTATCTATATGATTTATAATAATGTTTTAGAAGCTATTGGCAATACCCCGCTGATCCGGCTCAACCGCATGCCCGGACCTGATGATGCCGAGATTTTGGTCAAATTTGAGGCGGTGAATATCGGCGGCTCGATCAAAACCAGGACTGCTTATAACATGATTTTAGATGCTGAGAAAAAGGGGCTTATCGGACCAGATACGATCATCTGCGAACCCACCAGCGGTAATCAGGGTATCGGCCTGGCTTTAGTAGCTGCTGTGCGCGGTTATAAGGCAGTGATCGTCATGCCTTCTTCTGTTAGTGAAGAACGGAGAAAATTGATACAGAATTATGGTGCTGAGGTCATTATCATTGAGGATAAAGGCGATATCGGCGCAGCTATCGATGAGTGCCTCCAAACAGCTATGCGGATGGCTAAGGAGAATCCTAACGTTTTTGTGCCGCAGCAATTTGAAAACCCGGCTAATCCGGAGGTGCACCGTTTGCAGACCGCTCCGGAAATCATCGAGCAAGCTGGTAAACCGATTCATGGCTTCTGTGCTGGTATCGGTACCGGAGGCAGCCTCTCCGGCATCGGTGAGGTGTTGAAGGCTGTTTATCCACAGATCGAGATTTGGGCGCTGGAGCCTAAGAATGCCGCTATTCTTTCCGGCGGCAGCATCACTACCCATATCCAGATGGGCATTGGCGATGGCTTGATTCCGGCTAATCTCAATGTCAATATCTATGATAGAGTAGAGATTATTTCAGATGAAGAAGCGGTGCAGACAACCAAAGACCTGGCCCGCTTGGAAGGGCTGATGTGCGGTCTCTCCAGCGGTACTAATGTCGCTGGCGCCTTAAAACTGGCCAAAAAATTGGGCAAGGGTAAGACAGTGGTAACCCTGCTGCCTGATACTGCGGAGAGATACTATAGCACACCACTTTTTGATTAACATAACTATTTGAACAAATATATCAGTAAGTAATGAAAAAATATAATTAAGCGCCGGTCCAACTGGCGTTTTTTTATGAGGATTTGCTAATGTTTGCCTGACATCATTTACTTATTTAGGGGAAATTGCTATAATATAAGTAACAATAAAGCTATTTATCTGGCTACGGAAAGGAGGCTCATTATGACTATGATAGACCCGGAATTAAGTTATAAACTGTATAGTGATGAGATCATCTATCGTCCGCCGCCAGAAAGCGAGAGTATCCTCCTGCAGGTTGCTGTGGGTTGTTCTTATTCTGAGTGTACTTTTTGCCGCGAACAGGCGCATCATCGTTTTAAAGCTTATCCGCTGGCAGAAGTAGAGGAAAAAATCGCGATTCTGGCCTCTCTGCCGGAGAATAAGCATAAGAAAGAGCTCTTTTTTGTCGGCGAGAATTGTTTAGTGCTGCCGACGCAACATCTGGTAGCTATTTTGCAGGCAGTGCATGAGCTGCTGCCGCAGGTAGAGCATATTAATATGTATGGCCGCGCGGTGGAGATTCTGCAAAAGGGCCATGCTGATTTGACCACACTTAAAAATTTGGGCGTTAGCTCTATTTATGTTGGCATCGAGTCCGGCAGCGACCAAGTGCTGAAAAACTGCAAAAAAGGTGAAAATACTGCACAGATGTTAAAGGCGCTGCAGCTGCTTGATGAAGTCGGATTAACCTATTCCTTAAGCTCTATTATAGGTCTGGGCGGCGAAGAGCTCGCCTGGGAACATGCGACCAAAACAGCGGAGTTTTATAATCAGGTGCATCCTAAATCGATCCGCTTGATGACTCTTTCTCCGGAGAAGGGGACTACCATGCTTGCGGATATCCAAGCCGGGCGTTTTCATCAGCTGCCCCCTTGGAAAACCATTTTGGAAGAGCGGCTGTTGCTGAAAAATTTAACAGTAGAGAATTGCCTGGTCTATGGAAATCATTTTTCTAATATCTTGCCCTTGGTTGCGAGATGGACTGAGGATAAAGAGCTAGTTTTGGAAAAAATGGATGAGATCATTTGCTCGATGGATCCGGAGAAGATTCATAGCAAGGATTTTGACCATATGTAAGAGTTATAGATGATTTTGTATCCTGTTAATTTTATATTGCCAAAATAAAAGGGCTTCTATTAAAGCGGCCCTTTGTTATACTATGGGGTGATTTTTGGATATAGTTGGCTTATCGTTTTGGATAATGCAGAAGAAGAC
>CALYAP010000012.1 GCA_944393575.1 uncultured Clostridia bacterium | reverse complement strand
CAGCGTGATCGCTGCCGTAAGTGTTGTCTTACCATGGTCTACGTGCCCGATCGTACCTACATTTACATGCGGTTTCGTTCTCTCAAATTTTTGCTTTGCCATTACTTAACTCCTCCTAAAAATAATATCTATAATTATTTAAATAGTTAGTCGCTATAACCTTTACCCTTCATCAACTCCTGGGTCAAGCTAGCCGGCAGCTCTTCATAATGATCGAACTGCATGGTGTAAATACCACGGCCCTGAGTTTTACTACGCAAATCAGTTGCATAGCCAAACATTTGCTTCAAGGGGACAAATCCGGTTACCGCCTGGAGATTACCTCGTACTTCAACACCTTCAATATAGCCGCGGCGCGAATTAAGGTCACCGATAACATCGCCCATATACTCATCGGGAGTCAAAACCTCCACTTTGAATACTGGCTCCATAATGATGGGCTTACCTTTCTTGGCCCCATCTTGGAAAGCCAGCGAACCAGCAATTTTGAAGGCCATCTCCGAGCTATCAACCTCATGATAGCTACCATCAACCAAAGTGGCCTTGATATCCACAGCTCGGTAACCGGCCAAAATACCAGATTCCATCGCTTCCTGGATACCAGCCTGAACAGCGGGAATAAACTCTCTCGGGATAACACCGCCGACAATTTTATCGACGAAAACGAATCCCGACCCAGGCTCACCAGGCTCAAACTCAACGACACAATGGCCATATTGACCATGACCACCGGACTGTTTAACAAAACGACCTACACCCTTACAGGGAACAGTGATCGTTTCTTTATAAGACACTTCAGGCTTGCCGACATTTGCATCAACGCGGAATTCTCTCAACAAGCGATCAACGATGATTTCCAAATGCAATTCGCCCATACCTGCAATCAACATTTGTCCTGTATCCGGATTAGTATGCATCCGGAAGGTAGGATCTTCCTCAGCCAATTTACGGAGAGCAATAGTCATTTTCTCTTGGTCAGCAGTTGTCTTAGGTTCAATAGCCACATCAATAACTGGTTCTGGACAATGGATAGACTCCAAAACAACCTGATTTTTCTCATCGCAGAGAGTATCGCCAGTCATGGTATGCTTCAAGCCACCAACAGCCAAAATATCGCCTGCCATAGCCTCATCGACATCCTCTCGATGATTAGCATGCATAAGCAAAAATTTACCAACCCTCTCCCGTTTCTGTTTACTACTGTTATAAGTGGACGAACCTGCCTTCAACACACCGGAGTAAACACGGAAAAAAGTCAATCTTCCCTGGAAAGGGTCAGTCATAATTTTAAAAGCCAGGGCAGAGAATGGCTCGTCGTCAGAACATTTGCGTTCCACCTCGTTACCATCCAAATCAGTACCCTTGATCGGCGGCACATCCGATGGGGCAGGCAGAAAATCAACTACTGCATCCATCAATTGCTGCACGCCTTTGTTTTTGAACGAGGAGCCACAAAGCACTGGATTAAGCGCCGCTTTTAGCGTGCCTACACGTAAAGCATGGATAATTTGCTCCTCTTTGATCTCTTCACCTTCAAGATAGGCTTCCATCAGATCATCATCAAATTCAGCAGCTGCTTCCAGCATCAATTGGCGATACTCCTCAGCTTTTTCCTGATATTCAGCGGGAATATCGCAAACTTCAAAAGTGCGGCCATCGGCATCATGATAAATATTAGCTTTCATGCGAACCAAATCGATGATTCCAGAAAAGCTGTCTTCTGAGCCAATTGGCAATTGAATAGCTACCGGGTTAGCGCCCAAACGCTCACGCATCATACTGATGCCGCGTTCAAAATCAGCACCCATACGATCCATTTTGTTAATATAAGCGATACGCGGAACCCCATAGTGATCCGCTTGACGCCAAACCGTTTCGCTCTGAGGCTCAACACCACCTACGGAACAGAAAACTGCCACAGCACCATCGAGGACGCGCAGTGAGCGTTCGACCTCCATGGTGAAGTCAACATGGCCGGGTGTGTCGATGATGTTGATCCGATGGCCTCGCCAAATGCAGGTAGTAGCAGCAGAAGTAATGGTAATACCACGCTCCTGCTCCTGCACCATAAAGTCCATAGTAGCCGCGCCATCATGCACCTCGCCCAATTTATGCACCTTTCCGGTATAATAAAGCATTCTTTCAGTCGTGGTGGTTTTACCAGCATCAATATGCGCCATGATGCCAATATTACGAATTTTTTCGAGCGGATATGCTCTGGTCATAGATGTCTCCAAATCCCTTTCTATTTACTGGGGGCAACAAAAACAATAAATTGATACAAACTACCATCTATAATGCGCAAAAGCCTTATTGGCTTCAGCCATTTTATGGGTATCTTCGCGTTTTTTAACAGCAGCGCCGGTATTATTAGCAGCATCCATCAGTTCGCCAGCCAATTTTTCCTGCATGCTCTTGCCACCGCGTTTTCTAGCATAATCAACCAGCCAACGGATAGCCAGGGCCTGTCTGCGGTCAGCACGAACCTCGATCGGAACCTGATAGTTAGCGCCACCAACACGACGGGCTTTAACTTCCAAAACCGGCATTACGTTCTTCATAGCGGTATTGAATACTTCCATTGGATCATTACCGGTTTTATCTTTAATGATATCGAAAGCACCATAAACGATGTTTTCGGCAGTGCCTTTTTTACCGTCCAGCATAACCTGGTTGATAAACTTAGTTAAGACCTTGCTATTATAAACTGGATCCGGCAGCACTTCTATTCTCGATACATTGCCGCGACGGGGCATCCTTTTTCCTCCTTTTCAGGCGCCAGCACTCAATCATCAATCCAGGCAGACAATTATACATATAACTACCTTCTGACGCCTAACAACTTTCTAACTTTACAAACTACGATTTAGCATTAGTACGGGGTTTCTTAGTGCCGTATTTGCTTCTAGCCTGATTACGGTTAGCAACGCCTGCAGTATCCAGAGCGCCTCTGATAATATGATAACGAACGCCAGGCAAATCCTTGACACGGCCGCCGCGGACCAGGGTCACGGAGTGCTCCTGGAGATTATGGCCGATACCAGGAATATACGCAGTCACCTCGATACCATGAGTAAGACGAACACGGGCAACTTTCCGCAGCGCGGAATTAGGCTTTTTCGGGGTGGTAGTATAAACTCTGGTGCAGACACCGCGTTTTTGAGGACATTCCTTAAGCGCCGGAGCATTAGACTTTTTGATTGAAACTTCCCTCTGGTTTCTTACCAGCTGATTAATGGTGGACAAAACTTACACCTCCTTTGCCTTGCAAATAGATTATATCTATTAATAATAAAAACCTAATAACAACACAAAACATTCTTAAGCACAGGGGAACGGCAAAAGGCATCATCTTTTCACCGCAATCCCCTGTTTAAGACATATTCACACTAATTCCCATAGAACACGCCTTAACATTCTATCACTGATAAGGTGGCCTGTCAAGAATTTATTAAAATAATTATTCTTCTTCTGCGGAAGGATCAAGATCATCACCTGAACCAAGGATGGCATCGGCATCAATATCCTCACCCAAAACATCAGAGAGAATATCAAAATCCTCATCACTCATCACATCATCAAGCGATAGATCCATTGAATCAATCTCACTTAGCACATCCCTGTCAGCAGAGTCAGCTTCAGCTGCCAACTCGGCAACTTCTTCATATTTATTATCTGTTTCCTCACCCTCTACTGAAACTTTCAGATTGCGATAACGAGCCAGTCCAGTACCAGCAGGGATCAGCTTACCAATAATAACGTTTTCTTTAAGTCCCATCAGGTTATCAACCTTACCTTTAATAGCAGCATCAGTCAATACCCTAGTGGTTTCCTGGAATGAAGCGGCTGAGAGGAAAGAATCCGTCATCAAGGAAGCTTTAGTAATACCCAGCAATACTGGTTTAGCGGTAGCCGGCTCTAATCCATCAGCGATGGCCTGCTCATTTATTTGCTCAAACTCAAAAGCATCTACCATTGAACCAGGCAGCAGATTTGTCGACCCATTATCTTCAACCTTGACCTTTTTCAACATCTGCCTTACCATGATTTCAATATGCTTATCATTAATATCAACGCCCTGGAGACGGTAAACCCGCTGAACTTCTCGCAGCAAATACATTTGTACACCACGGATACCTTTAACCGCCAAGATTGTATGCGGATTAATAGAGCCTTCAGTGATCTCATCACCAGCTTCTACAAACTGTCCATCAGCAACCTTCAATGTGGATCCATAGGACACTTGATACTCGGCCAAAACTTGGCCTTCTTCTTCACCAGTACCCAGAATCTTGATCTCACGTTTACCATTGTTCTCACCGATCTGAATGATTCCATCATATTCGGCGATAACACCCTGGCCCTTGGGCTTACGCGCTTCAAACAATTCTTCAACACGCGGCAGACCTTGGGTAATATCATCACCAGCAACACCGCCGGTATGGAAGGTACGCATTGTTAGCTGAGTACCGGGCTCACCAATGGACTGAGCAGCGATAGTACCAACAGCCTCACCGATATCAACCATATCACCAGTAGCCAGGTTGCGGCCATAGCACTTACGGCAAATACCATATTTACTGCGGCAAGTCAATACCGAACGGATATTGACTTTGCGTTCCTCTTCCGGACGCGTAGCCAAATAAGCTTCTATATCTTTGGCCATTTGCTCGGTAATAAAATCACCGGTCTGGCCTAAAACCTCACCAGTTTCTTCATTAATTATTGGAGAGCATAATACACGCCCCTCGATACGCTCAGTCAGCGGCTCAATATTGGGGATCTCCTCTACCCAGATACCAACAGTGTCGCCACAATCATCATCACGGACGATGACCTCCTGGGCCACATCGACCAAACGACGAGTCAAATAGCCAGAGTCTGCTGTACGTAATGCAGTATCGGCCAGACCTTTACGGGCACCATGGGTGGAAATGAAGAATTCCAAAACAGAAAGGCCTTCACGGAAGTTAGATTTAATCGGCAAGTCGATAATGCGGCCAGAGGGGTCTGCCATCAGACCGCGGGCGCCGGCCAACTGACGAATCTGCTGAACATTACCACGAGCACCAGAATTAGCCATCATGAAAATAGGGTTAAACTGATCGAGCGAATTCATCAGCTCATGAGTAACATCATCGGTAGCCTTTTGCCAAATTTTGATTGTTTCCGCATAGCGGTCATTCTCACTGACAAGACCTTGTTGATAGAAGTTATCCACCTGCAGGACCTTCGCCTCAGCATCAGCCATAATCTGTTTTTTGGCTTCAGGAACTTTGATATCGTCAATACCAACAGTAATACCAGCCTTGGTTGAATATTTATAACCTAAGGCTTTAATGCCATCAAGCAGCACTGAAGCATAAGAAATGCCCTGGCGGCGATAGCAGCGGTCAACAATCACACCAAGGATTTTCTTATCGACACCGCAGTTATAATATCCCATTACTCTGTCCATCGGAATCTCATAGTTGAAAATGAGACGACCAACAGTAGTGCGGAGACGTTTGCGCTTGCCGCGTTCATCAGTCTCGAAAGGCACTTCCTCATCTTTACTGATCCATTGGGTATCCCATTCACTGGGGCAACGGACTTCGATCATGGCATGGATATCAATATCACCGTTCACATAAGCCATAAAGGCTTCATTGTAATCAACAAAGACCTTACCCTCACCCTTTGCACCTTCTTTAGGCATGGTGAGATAGTAAGAACCAAGAACCATATCCTGAGTAGGAGTGGCAACAGGGCGCCCGTCTTTCGGGTTAAGAATATTGTTGCAAGAAAGCATCAGCACTCTGGCTTCAGCTTGAGCCTCAACAGAAAGCGGCACATGAACAGCCATCTGGTCACCGTCGAAGTCTGCATTATAAGCAGTACATACCAATGGGTGGATCTGCAAGGCACGGCCCTCTACCAATACCGGCTCAAAGGCCTGAATACCCAGACGATGCAGAGTAGGAGCACGGTTCAAGAGAACTGGATGCTCTTTAATAACATCCTCCAGCACATCCCAGACTTCAGGACGGGCTCTTTCCACCATCCGTTTAGCGTTCTTGATATTATGAGCATGCCCCTCACGAACCAAACGTTTCATAACAAAAGGTTTGAAGAGCTCCAAAGCCATTTCTTTCGGCAACCCACACTGGTGCATTTTCAGTTCCGGGCCAACTACGATAACGGAACGGCCAGAGTAGTCAACACGTTTACCAAGCAGATTTTGGCGGAAACGGCCTTGTTTACCCTTGAGCATATCCGAAAGGGATTTCAATGGACGGTTGCCTGGGCCTGTGACCGGTCTGCCACGGCGACCATTATCGATCAGCGCATCAACAGCCTCTTGCAGCATTCTCTTTTCGTTGCGGACAATGATATCCGGCGCACCTAAATCGAGCAATCTTTTTAGACGGTTATTACGGTTAATAACACGGCGGTACAGGTCATTCAAATCAGAGGTAGCAAAGCGGCCGCCATCTAATTGCACCATCGGCCGCAATTCCGGAGGAATGACCGGGATCACATCAAGAATCATCCACTCAGGCTTATTACCAGAGTTCAAGAAAGCCTCAACAACCTCCAGACGGCGAATATCACGAACCTTGCGCTGACCCGAAACCTCGTGCAGTTCGCCGCGCAACTCGTCCGCTAGAGCCTGTAGATCAATAGCTTGCAGCATTTCCTTGACAGCTTGAGCACCCATGCCAGCCTTGAAAGAATCGCCATATTTCTCTTTAGCTTCGCGATATTCATTCTCAGTCAGCAGCTGATGCAAAGTCAGAGGAGTATCGCCAGGATCTAATACTATATAGGAAACAAAATAAAGAACTTTCTCCAAATTGCGTGGGGAAATATCCAGAAGCAGACCCATTCTGCTGGGGATACCCTTAAAGTACCAAATATGGGAAACGGGAGTGGCAAGCTTAATATGGCCCAGACGTTCCCTACGCACTTTAGCACGGGTAACCTCTACGCCGCAGCGGTCACAAACTATTCCCTTATACCGAATCCGTTTATATTTACCGCAATGGCACTCCCAGTCTTTGGTAGGGCCGAAGATCCTCTCGCAGAACAAGCCGTCACGTTCAGGCTTCAGAGTACGGTAATTGATGGTTTCCGGTTTTTTCACTTCACCATGGGACCAGGCTTCGATCGTTTCAGAAGAAGCCAATCCGACACGCATACGATCAAAATTGCTGACGTCCAACAATTATATCAACTCCCGTAAGAAATTTTTTAATCTAGTTCCGTATCATCATCCAAGTCGATTCCATCTTCACCGAGAAAATCCTCGTCTGGATCGATGCCAGTAATCTGGAGATGACTCAGATCCAGTTCGAGGTCTGCGTCGTCCTCCGATTCCCCATCGTTTTGCAAATCTTCATCAAGCATTTCTTCCATGCCTTCTTCAGCAGGCATTACCGGCTGGATATCGCCAATATCCATACCCAACCCCTTATCAGCGACGATATCGTCATCATCTTCCTTAATATCGATCACTTCATCATTTTCATTGAGAACAGATACATCTAAGCACAAGCTCTGCAACTCTTTGACCAAGACTTTGAAAGACTCCGGTACGCCGGCATCAGGAACATTCTCACCTTTAACGATAGCTTCGTAGGTTTTAACACGGCCCACAATATCATCGGACTTAACAGTGATGATTTCCTGCAAGGTATAGGCGGCGCCATAGGCTTCCAAAGCCCAGACCTCCATTTCACCGAAACGCTGACCACCAAATTGGGCTTTACCACCCAACGGCTGCTGCGTAACCAGAGAGTATGGTCCGGTAGAACGGGCATGAATCTTATCGTCAACCAGATGGTGCAGCTTGAGCATATACACATAACCAACAGTAATTTTATTATCGAAAGGCTCGCCGGTACGGCCATCATAAAGAACAGTCTTACCATCTGCAGGCAATCCAGCCTCTTTAAGCGTATCGATAATATCATTCTCAGTCGCGCCGTCAAAAACCGGCGTCGCCATATATTGTCCCAAGGTCTTAGCAGCCCACCCAAGGTGGCATTCCAATACCTGGCCGATATTCATACGCGAGGGAACACCCAGCGGGTTCAAAACGATCTCGACTGGCGTACCATCGGGCAGGAACGGCATATCTTCCTGGGGGAGAATCCTCGAGACAACACCTTTATTACCATGGCGGCCGGCCATTTTATCACCCACGCTGATTTTGCGTTTTTGGGCAACATAAATGCGCACCAGCTTATTCACGCCCGGGCTAAGCTCGTCCCCGTTTTCACGATAAAAGATCTTCACATCAACGACCTTACCGTTCTCACCATGCGGAACGCGCAAGGAAGTATCACGAACCTCACGGGCTTTTTCACCGAAGATAGCACGAAGAAGTCTTTCCTCAGCCGTCAGCTCAGTTTCTCCTTTAGGCGTGACCTTACCGACCAAAATATCGCCAGGACGAACCTCAGCGCCGATGCGGATAATACCGTCATCATCAAGGTCCTTAAGAATATCCTCACCTACATTAGGAATATCGCGAGTGATTTCTTCTGGTCCCAGCTTAGTATCACGGGCATCGCATTCATACTCTTCAATATGAACAGAAGTAAAATAGTCCTCTTTGACCAATTTCTCGGAAAGAAGTACTGCGTCCTCGTAATTGTAGCCTTCCCAAGTCATGAAAGCGATCAACACATTGCGCCCCAGAGCCAACTCGCCCAAATCAGTGGAGGGGCCATCAGCAATCGGATCACCTTTTTTCACTTTCTGCCCTTTATAGACGATCGGCTTCTCATTAACACAAGTTCCCTGGTTAGAACGTTGGAATTTAAGCAGTTTATGCTTTTCTAACGTACCATCATCAGCTTTGAGAATGATCTCATCACCGGTGACCCGCTCAATAACACCATCATGCTCAGCGATTTCGCCGACAAAACTATCGATAGCCGCCTTATATTCCATACCAGTACCAATATAAGGAGCCTCGGTCACCAACAGCGGTACAGCCTGCCTCTGCATATTGGCACCCATTAAAGCACGGTTAGCATCGTCGTGCTCTAAGAAAGGAATCAGTGCAGTAGCCACGGAGACCAATTGCTTGGGGCTAACATCCATATATTGAGCCTGTTCTGCCGGGCGGACATTGATGATACTACCATGGCGGATATTCAGACGCTCATTAACAAAACAGTTATTTTCATCTAGAGGCTCGTTAGCCTGGGCGATAACGTATTTATCCTCTTCATCAGCAGAAAGATAATCTATCTGGTCCAAAACATGTTTATTCTCAACCCGGCGATAGGGAGTCTCAATAAAGCCAAACTCATTAATACGTGCATAAGTGGAAAGAGAACCGATCAGGCCGATATTAGGGCCTTCTGGCGTCTCAATCGGGCACATTCTACCATAATGGCTGTGGTGAACGTCGCGCACCTCAAAACCTGCACGCTCACGAGACAGGCCACCAGGACCGAGAGCGGAAAGACGGCGTTTATGCGTCAATTCCGCCAAGGGGTTAGTCTGATCCATAAACTGCGATAGCTGAGAGCTACCAAAGAACTCTTTGATAGCAGCAACTACCGGACGGATATTGACCAACACTTGCGGAGTGATGGATTCCACATCCTGAATAGTCATTCTCTCCTTAACCACACGCTCCATACGGGAAAGGCCGATGCGGAATTGATTCTGCAACAGCTCACCAACGCAGCGCAGCCGGCGGTTACCCAGATGGTCAATATCGTCGGGGCCAAATTCCCCATCAACCAAACGCAGGAACATCTTAACCGTCTCGATAATATCTGGCTTGGTTAGATGTCTAATATAACTATTGTAAGAAGGTTTATCATCTGTTACAATATATGCTTGTTCTTCATCACTCCAAACACGGCCCTCATCATCTATCTTTTTCAAAATGCCATGCTCAAGCTTTTTGTTGATCTTATAGCGGCCGACATTACCCAGATCATAGCGTTTGGGGTCGAAGAAAAATCCATGCAGCAATGCCCTAGCTGACTCAACAGTAGGCGGCTCGCCAGGACGCAAACGTTTATAGATTTCCACCAAAGCTTCTTCAGTATTTTCGGTGCTATCTTTAGCCAGCGTCAAAGAGATAGCCGGATGATGATTGAGCAGTTCCAAGATATCATCATCGGAAGAATACCCCAAAGCACGAATCAACACTGTAGCCGGGATTTTTCTCATCCGGTCTACGCGCACATAGACATTGCCGGCAACATCAGTTTCTAGCTCCAACCATGCACCCCTATTAGGGATGACAGTAGCACCATAAAGAATCTCCCCACCCGGTTCCGGAGTGGCATGAAAATACACGCCGGGGGAACGCACCAGCTGGGAAACAATAACTCTCTTAGCACCATTGATGATAAAAGTGCCCTTTTTGGTCATCAATGGGAAATCACCCATAAAGACTTCCTGTTCTTTCACTTCGCCCGATTCTTTATTAATCAAGCGAACTTTAACTCGCAGCGGTGCGGCATAGGTCGCATCTCTCTCTCGGCACTCTTCAACATCATATTTAGGCTCGCCAAAACTGTAGTCAGCGAATTCTAACACGAGATTGCCGGTAAAGTCGGTGATCGGAGATACATCCTGGAAAATCTCCTTCAATCCCACATCAACAAAGTGGCGATAAGATTCCTTCTGCACCTCGATCAGGTTAGGCATTTCCAATACTTCAGCGATACGAGCATAGGTACGACGTTGACGCAATTCGGAACTTTCGGGATATCTCATTAAATTTATCACTCCCTAAATTATTTCAATCCCTGCCGATATAACTCAAAAAGAAATGTCCCTTTTCTTCTTAGAAAAAATTTCCCACAAAAATATTTGTTTTATTTATAAGGAAAAGTACGACATTATCCCATAGTAACAGCAAATAACATAATAACACAAACAAAAATACGCGTCAAGAAAAATTTTGGATATTTCAGGTAATGCTACTATTTGTCATGAAAAAATACTTGACAGCATCGACGACGTATACTATAATTCAATGATGTCAAGTTGTTTTGCTTGATGAAAAGGAGCATTATGAATTATCCGGCAGAGAAAAACAAATCCACTTCTCAGGACTCACTGATTCTCAAAAAAGTAGAGGCAGCCATGCTTTTAGATGCCTATGGAGCACTGCTGACTGAGCGACAGCGGCAATGTCTCTCGCTCTTTTACGAGGAAGATCTGTCTCTATCAGAAATCGGCGAGGCTTTTGCCATTTCCCGTCAAGCAGTACATGACGCTATCCGTCATGGAGAAGCCCAGTTGCATGAATATGAAGCGGCACTTCATTTAGTGGCTAAAGAAAACCAACGGCAACAGATAATTCATCAACTGCAACAGCTGATTGGCGATCAACAGGAAGCAGTCAAATTATTACAACAGCTGTTGTAGCAGCACTAGCTGCCAACAGCTAAAGCATTTGACCATCAAAATAGCACACTCCCACTTATTCTTATAATTTTACAGCTTTGATCGTGACAGAAGCAAAACAATAATCAGTAGCATCTTTCTGTGCAGGAGAAAGTATTATGTCTTCACTCAGCGATAGATTACAAGATATATTTGCTAAGCTTAAAGGAAAAGGGAAACTCTCTGAGGCAGATGTCAATGCCGCCATGCGCGAAGTCAGAGTCGCCCTACTGGAAGCTGACGTCAACTATAAAATAGCTAAAGACTTCTGTGCCACTGTCAAGGAACGCGCTATCGGCGAAGAGGTGATGAAAAGCCTTACCCCTGGACAGCAGGTTGTCAAAATCGTCAACGAAGAATTGACAGCATTGATGGGCGGCGATTCGACTAAAAGTAATGCCAACAAGCTCATCACCAGTTCCAAGCCGCCTACAGTTATTCTTATGGCAGGTTTACAGGGTTCCGGTAAAACAACCTCTGCAGGGAAAATCGCACTTTATCTAAAAAATCAAGGCAAACGTCCCTTGCTGGCTGCTGGCGACGTTTACCGCCCTGCAGCTATCCAACAGCTGGAGGTCCTAGGTCAACGCATTGGCGTGCCGGTATTTTCCCTTGGTGATAAAGCGAAACCAGTCAAAATCGCTACCGATGCAGTGGCGCATGCCCGCGCCCATGGCAACGATTATCTGATTATCGATACCGCTGGCCGTTTGGCCATCGATGAAGAAATGATGCAAGAGATCAGTGATATTCGTGCAGCAGTCGAGCCAACAGAGATCTTGCTGGTGATTGATGCCATGCAGGGACAAGATGCGGTAAATGTGGCTGCTGCTTTCCACGAACGTCTGCATATTACCGGCATAGTGCTCACCAAACTCGATGGTGATAGCCGCGGCGGCGCTGCTCTCTCTGTTAAAGCAGTTACCGGCCAGCCGATCAAATTCGTCGGCTCCGGCGAAGATATCAAAGCACTGGAACCATTTTATCCGGAACGAATGGCTTCTCGCATCCTGGGTATGGGCGATGTGTTAACACTGATCGAAAAAGCGCAGGAAACCATGGATGCAGAGAAGATGGCTAAAATGGAAGAAAATCTGCGCAAAAGCCGTTTCACCTTGGAGGATTTTCTGCAACAGACACAAGAGATCCGCAAAATGGGCGACATGAAAGAGATGATCTCTATGATCCCCGGGATGGGTAAACAATTAAAAAATCTTGAAATTGACGAAAACCAATTCACAGTGGTAGAATCAATCATTCACAGCATGACGCCAGCAGAACGTAATAATCCCTCCATCATCAACAGCAGCCGCAAAAAAAGGATTGCCGCCGGCTGCGGCCGCCAAGTACAAGACGTCAACCGTCTACTCAAACAATTTGAACAGATGCAGCAGATGATTAAAAGGATGAATAATATCAACGGAGGCGGCACTAAGAAAGGGAAAAAAGGCAAGCGCAAAGGACTCCGTGGTATGCCCGGAGGAATGGGTGGCATGGGGTGGCCTGGTTTTTAGCCTTTCCGTCAATCTAGTTGTAAACCCGCATTGCTGATCACTATTAGTGAATAAGCATACGGTTTATATTATAAGCAAACAAATTTTTATTTAATATTTCAGGAGGTTTCAATCATGTCAACAAAAATCAGACTTAAGAGAATGGGTGCTAAGAAAAAACCATTTTACCGTGTGGTAGTAGCTGATAGCCGTTATCCTAGAGACGGACGTTTCATCGAAGAGATCGGTTACTATGATCCTTGCCACGAGCCTGCTATAATCAACATCGATGAAGAAAAGGTCAAATCCTGGGTAGCTTCAGGTGCAACTCTTTCCGATACCGTTAAATCACTGATGAAAAAGGCTGGCGCCCAATAATCTCTACCGGATAAGCAAAACGAAAGGGAGAGAACCATGAAAGAACTTGTAGAACACATGGCAAAGGCCCTGGTCAATAATCCTGATGCAGCCCAAGTCACTGAAACAGAGACCGAAGATGGCTATGAACTGCAGCTTAAGGTAGCTCCAGAAGATATGGGTAAAATCATCGGGAAACAAGGACGGATAGCCAAAGCCATGCGTACCGTGCTTAAAGCCGCTGCTTCCAAAGAAGGAAAAAAAGTAAATTTGGATATCGAATAATTGACTAATACTTTTAATGACAAAGACGCTATTTTAGTTGGCGTTATAATTGCCCCACATGGAGTGGCGGGAGCCGTATCCGCGGAAAGTCTGTCTGACAATCCGCGGCGTTTTATCGCGGGAGCGCAATTTTTCGATGAAGCAGGGCATAGCTATACCCTGGAAAAATCTTCACCGCATAAAGGCAGGCTTCTGCTGCTCTTCCAAGGGATCCATAGCAGAGATGAGGCTGAAGCGTTACGCGGCATCAAGCTCTATATCTCGGCCAGCGACAGCGCCCCGCTTCCTGAGGGGGAATATTATCACTATCAGCTAATCGGATTGCAGGTAAAGGAAAACGGGCAGCCAATTGGCCGTCTGGAAGACATCCTCGCTTATAGTGCTAATGATGTTTTTCTGGTACGAACTACGGATGGCCGAGAGCTATTACTCCCAGCGCTCAAAAGCGTGGTCAAAAAGATCGACATCGCTGCTGGATACATGGATGTCGAGATACCGGAAGGCTTACGTTAATCACAATAGGAATCCAAATAAAGCGATGAAAATAGACATCCTAACATTATTTCCGGAAATGTTCGCTCCGCTGGAACATTCCATCATTAAGAGAGCGCGTAATGCTGGTATCGTGGAAATCAACATCATCAATATCCGCGATTATGCTACGGACAAGCATCAGACTACCGACGAGCGGCTCTATGGTGGAGGCTCAGGTATGGTGATGAAGCCAGAGCCTCTTTTTGCTGCTGTATCAGCTTGTCAACAAGGGGATCATCCGCGGATTATTATCACTGCGCCAGCGGGTAAAACCTACAATCAAACGGCTGCCCAAGAATTATCTCAGGAAGGTCACCTTATCATTGTCTGCGGTCATTATGAGGGTATTGACCAACGCTTCATCGATAAATGCGCTACTGATATCTTCTCCTTGGGAGATTTTGTGATGACCGGTGGCGAAACAGCAGCTATCGCTATTACCGATAGCGTAGTGCGGCTTTTACCAGGAGCATTAGGAGATGATATGGCTGCTGTAGAGGAAAGCTTTACTACTGGCCTTTTGGAATACCCCCAATATACCCGTCCACCAGTATGGCAAGGTTGTGAGGTTCCGCCAGTGTTACAGGGCGGAAATCATGCTCAGATAGCTAAGTGGCGGAGGCGGCAATCGCTAAAGACCACCTACCATAACCGCCCTGATCTATTGCAAACAGCCTCACTTACTACTGAGGATATCGCTTATTTAGGCCAATTGAGGCAAGCTGAGGAGCAACCGTTCCGGCTCCATGCCGGATTACTGCATTATCCTGTCTACAATAAGAAAAAACAGGTTATCACCACTTCACTAACTAACCTTGATCTGCATGATATTGCCAGAGCTGCTACAACCTATGCGCTTAGCAGTTATTATCTCATCCAGCCGATCGATAGCCAAAGGGAATTGATGGCTACCCTGCTCGCCCATTGGCAAACCGGCTTTGGCGCCAGATATAATCCAGACCGCGAACAGGCTTTATCCATCGTACAAATTCTTCCCCAGCTGGAGGATGCCATAGCTGATATTGAAAAACGTTATGGCAACCGGCCGCGGATCATCGTCACTGGTGCTAATCTTGATCAAAAAATCACCAGCTACCAAGCGATGCGGCGGCTGATGGCCCATGAAGGCGGCGATTATTTATTGTTGTTTGGCACTGGCTATGGGCTGACCAAGGAAATTACCGATATGGCTGATTTCCGCCTTTGCCCGATCTATGGTAGAGCTGGATATAATCATCTTTCCGTCCGCTCAGCAGCGGCTATTATCTTTGATAGGCTACTTGGAGAATAACCATGAACATGACCAATCCTCGAGAAAAAATGAAGCTCTATGGTTTCAATAATCTTACCAAGACGCTTAGTTTCAATATGTATGATATCTGCTACACCAAAACGGTCGAAGACCGGGTGGCCTATATCGAATATATCGATGAACAATACAACGCCGAACGTCTGACCGGTATCCTCAAAGAAGTCAGCAATATTATCGGCGCCCAAATACTCAATATCTCTGTTCAAGACTATGAACCTCAAGGCAGCTCAGTCACTATCCTGATCTGCGAAGAGGAACATAATAAACCAGGCGAAATCAAACCCACCCGCAATTATTCGCATGATGAGATGATTCTCGCCCATTTGGACAAAAGTCATTTGACTGTCCACACCTATCCAGAATACCATCCCGATGGCGGCGTCTGCACCTTTCGGGCTGATATAGATGTCTCTACCTGCGGTGAGATATCACCACTCAATGCCCTGAACTATTTGATCAACAAATTTGATGCTGATATCATCACCATGGATTACCGGGTTCGCGGTTTTACTCGTGATATCTACGGTAAAAAACATTTTATCGATCATGACCTAGTATCTATCCAGGATTATATCGATCCTGAACTGGCCGAAAAATATCAGATGATCGATGTCAATGTTTATCAGGAGCATATCTTCCATACCAAGTGCAAGGTCAAAGAAGCCGATATCGATGATTATCTTTTCCATTTTTCCAAAGACGATATCAGCCCCAAGGAAGTAGCTTCAATCACCGCTAAACTCAATAAAGAGCGTGATGAGATCTTTTATGGCCGTAATATGGGCCTTCAAGAAGAAATTTAATTCAATAACCCATAAAGGAGAAATAAAATGGAGATAGAGAACGTTTTTACCGAGCTGCCTGACGGTGATATTTGGCTTTCCGAATATCACGCACCTGATGTACGTTTTTCCTTTAAAAGTGAAGTACTGGCATCCGAGCAGTCACCATTCCAGAAAATGGTCATGGCAGAAAATGAGACTTTCGGCCGTTTTTTCACTTTAAACGGGTATGTCCAGGTCACTGCTAAGGATGAATTTGTCTACCACGACATGATCACCCACCCTGCTCTGGCTGTCAACCCTGATATCAAGCGTGTACTGATCATCGGTGGCGGAGATGGCGGAACAGCCAGAGAAATCTGCCGTTATCCCCATATCGAAAAAATCGATATGGTCGAAATCGACGAAATGGTAGTTCGTTTATGCCGCCAGTATTTGCCGCAGACAGCCGCTGTTTTCGATAATCCACGGCTCAACCTGATCATTGGCGACGGTTTGGCTCATGTGATGAACTCAGCTGATAACAGCTATGACCTAATCCTGGTTGACAGCACTGACCCTGTCGGCCCTGGCGAAGGTCTCTTTACCAAAGAATTTTACCGCAACTGTAGCCGTATTCTCAGCGAAGACGGCATTATGATCAATCAGCAGGAAGGGGCTTTTTATGACTGGGATTTCCGTGAGATGGCTCGTGCTCACGAAAAAATCAAAACAGTCTTCCCTATCGCCCGCATTTATGGCTTCAATATCCCCAGCTATTCCTCTGGATACTGGTATTTTGGTTTTGCCAGCAAGCAGCTCGACCCGCTAGCGGACCATAAACCAGAACAATGGGCTAAATTCGGCCTGCAGACTCGCTATTACAATGCCGATATCCATCAAGCAGCTTTTGCGCTGCCTAATTATGTTCAGGAAAAACTGGCCAATGTAGATAAATAGCTCTGCAAATAACAGCTCTTGCTAATACCAAGGAGGCCAAATACCATGAACGAAGTTGAACAACTACGGCAAATTATTCAGGGAAGCGATAATATCGTCTTTTTTGGCGGAGCGGGAGTCTCCACGGAAAGCCAAATTCCTGATTTCCGCAGTGAAGACGGCCTTTACCATAGCATCAATACCTATGGCTATCCGCCAGAGACCATGCTTTCTCATTCTTTCTTTGAAAACCATCCCCAAGAATTTTTTAAATATTATCTCAATGAAATGATTTTTCCTGATGCTAAACCAAATCAAGCTCATTACGCCTTGGCAAAGTTAGAGCAGGAAGGCAAACTTCGGGCTATAATCACCCAAAATATCGATGGATTGCATCAGGCAGCTGGCAGTACCAATGTTCTTGAACTCCATGGTTCAGTAAGAAGGAATTACTGCCTCAACTGCGGGGCCAAATACTCCCTTGAATTCATGCTAGAGCATAAAAACAGCATCCCGCATTGCCGTGATTGCGGCTGTGTTGTACGGCCGGATGTAGTATTATATGAAGAAGGACTGGACGAACATACACTCGCAAGCGCCATCAAATACATCAAAAAATCTGATGTGCTAATCGTAGGGGGCACTTCATTGGTAGTTTATCCGGCAGCCGGACTGTTACAATATTTTCGCGGCAGCAAGCTCGTTTTAATCAACAAGTCCCCTACTGATTATGACAGAAAGGCTGATTTGGTGATTCGCGGCAGCATTGGAGAATCCTTGGCCCATGCAGTACAATGAAAAAGCACGAAATTTAGATGCAGAAAATATCATTGACATGCTTGTCAAATTGAGATAAAATGGAGCAAAAGACTATAAAGAAATAATGCACACTTTGAATTTTTTATTATTTTTAGGAGGAGTTAAGTAATGGCAAAGCAAAAATTTGAGAGAACGAAACCGCATGTAAATGTAGGTACGATCGGGCACGTAGACCATGGTAAGACAACACTTACGGCAGCGATCACGCTG
>CALYAP010000011.1 GCA_944393575.1 uncultured Clostridia bacterium | reverse complement strand
CTGAGGATGAATTTGTTTGTTCGCCATCCGAACAACGGATAATTGAAAAATACCGTTGTTTGAATGATCATGGCAAAACATCAGTCGATTTGATTTTAAACCATGAATATGAAGCGGTAGCGCCAATAGCTCAGACTGAAGATGTTTATCGCCTAGTTGCCCGCGGTGAAAGCATCCAAGCTGCTGAACTCGCTAATGCTGATAATATGGACAAGTTGGCAGAAATATTCGATGAACAATTTGCGGATGATAAAAATGAATCAGGCGCGCAAGAATCAGATTAAGAATAAAGTTCTGCTGCTTCTGGCAGGTTTACATATCTCTTTTTTGCCGATTGACCTTGATCAGATTATGGATAGCTTGTTGGTAAAGACGCTATCTTTTTCTGCCGCCTGCTCGCGGGGCATTATTATCCCCGAGGGAATCGAGGGCTTTACGGTGATCCGTCAGCGGACAAGTGCTCCGTCCCAGTATTTGCTGGTTTACCGTGATGATATTTCTTTCGAGCGCTTGCGTTGGACCTTAGCTCATGAGATTGGCCATATCGTTTTGGGGCATCTATTGAGACCCCGCGACTCTCAACGTGAGGCGGTTTTTGAGGAAGAGGCCAATTATTTTGCCAAGGAGCTGTTGATGCCTTTGCCGGTCTTGGCGATGATCGGCGCCCGTTCGGTTGCTGATATCAGCCGGGTCTGCGGTGTTTCTTATGAAGCTGCGCAAATTAGAGCGCGTGATTTTGAGCGTTATGATTGGTATCGGTTAAAGCATGGTGATACCGCAGAGGATCTGTGTTTTTTGGCTTGTTTTGAGCAGATGCGTCCAGCAGAATAGGTTGGTGATGTAAATAACTCCTTCCGTGAGGAAGGAGTTTTATTTTGTCAAGCAGAAAGTATCCGGCTATCCAGAGCTTGGCTTTACAAGCATAGTTTCCAGAGGGTATAATCAACAAAGAGATGCTTGATTTTTGTAAACAAAGGAGTGGCGGTAATGATTGCTGTTATCGGCGGTGGTGCTTCTGGCTTAATGGCTGCCCTGACTGCTGCGGAACATAATGATGAAGTGGTGCTCTTGGAACGTCAACCGCGTGTGGGCAGAAAACTGCTCTCCACTGGTAATGGCCGTTGCAATCTGTCCAATATCAATGCTGCACCCCAAAAATACCATGGAGCTGATGTACAGTTCGTTCAACCGGCTTTAGCTGCTTTTGGCGTGCCCGATACCATAGAATATTTTCGCGGTTTAGGATTGCTGACCGTCTGCGAAGCCGATGGCAGGATCTATCCTTGGTCTAATCAGGCTGGGAGTGTGGTCGATGTTTTGCGCTTAGCTGCAGCTGGACGGGGAATTTCCCTTAGGACGGATTGCCAGGTCACAGCGTTAAGACAAACAGCAGCAGGCTTTGCGCTGGAACTAGGGGAGCAGCGTTTACTGGCTGATAAGGTGATCGTCTGTAGCGGCGGTTTAGCCGGTGGGAAGGTTGGCGGCAGCGGCAGCGGCTATGCGCTGCTGCAAGGATTGGGACATACATGCACCCGGTTATATCCTTCATTAGTTCAGTTAAAGACGGATAATACCTTTGTGCGGGCGCTTAAAGGTGTTCGTGCTGACGCCAGGGTAACTTTGCTCAAACAAGGAACACCGGTGGCTAAGAACTCTGGTGAGGTACAGTTTACCGAGTATGGCGTTAGCGGGCCAGCTATTTTTGATATTTCGCGAGCAGCGGCGGTTTCCTCCGGCGGGATACTTCTTTCGCTCGATCTGCTGCCGGAAATAACGGAGCCGGAGCTTATCTTCCTCCTGCAACAAAGGCAGAGAATACTGCCTCAGCTGCAGAGCAGCGATTTCCTGACCGGTATGCTTCATAACCGTTTGGGGCAGACTTTGCTCCGCTATGTGGGGATAGGGCTAAATACAGGCATCTCAGGATTGGTAGAAGGACAGCTGAGGCGAATCGCTTATGCAGTCAAGCATTTTGAATTGGCAGTAACCGGTACGCTGGGCTTTGATAATGCTCAGGTAACTGCCGGCGGTATCAAAACAGAAGAATTTAATCCACAGACTTTGGAAAGCCGCTTGATCCCAGGGCTTTATGCTGCTGGCGAGGTGCTGGATATCGATGGTGATTGCGGTGGCTATAATTTACAGTGGGCCTGGGCCAGCGGCCGACTTGCAGGGAGGATACAATGATCAGAATACGTGATTTGACCTTAGCCCCAGGAGAAGATCCTTCCCGGCTGCGTAGTTTGGCGGCTAAAGCGCTTCATATTAGAACAGACCAAATCCAGGAATTAATAGTAAGGAAAAGATCAGTTGATGCCCGCCATAAGAACGCTGTTCGCATTGTTTATACCGTTGATCTCCGGGTAGAAGGCAATGAACAGCGGCTGGTAGCACATGCTAAAGGAAAGGCGGCAATAGTAGAGATATCCTGCTACCGGGTGCCAATACCTGATATGCCAATAGAACGCCGGCCAGTGGTAGTCGGCTTTGGTCCGGCGGGGATATTTGCCGCACTGGTGTTGGCAATGGCCGGTTTGCGGCCGCTCGTCCTGGAGCGGGGGCAGGATATCGACAGCCGTATTTCTCAGGTAAAACGCTTTTGGCAGGATGGAGCGCTTAACCCGGAGTCTAATGTCCAGTTTGGCGAAGGCGGAGCCGGTACTTTTTCTGATGGGAAGCTCAATACCGGCATCAATGATCCACGGATCAGCTGGGTATTGCAGCAGCTGCATCAGGCCGGAGCTGATGAGAGTATCTTGATCGATGCACGTCCTCATATCGGTACCGATATGCTGCGGCAAGTAGTCAAAAATCT
>CALYAP010000010.1 GCA_944393575.1 uncultured Clostridia bacterium | reverse complement strand
GGAATATATCCCTACCCACTGATTACAGATTCTAGTCCTGATACCATCCGCAGATCAGTAGAAGGCTCTCTTAAACGTTTACAGACAGATCATATTGATCTTTACTTTCAGCATCGTATTGATCCTCAAGTTTCTCCGGAGGAAGTGGCCGAGACTATGGCTGATCTTATGCGGGAAGGGAAGATTACTCACTGGGGCATTTCGGAGACCAATGAAGAATATTTTCGCAGAGCTCATGCCGTTTGTCCAGTAACGGCAATACAGAATCGTTATTCTATGATGGCTCGACATTATGAACCGCTTTTTCCGGTATTAGAGGAGCTGGGTATTGGTTTTGTTGCGTTTTCTCCTATGGCTAATGGCTTTCTCTCAGGTCAATATGGTTCAGGTGTGCAGTTTGATAAAAAATATGACTATCGTGCCTCAATGCCTCAGTTCACTGATGCAGCAATAAGAAAAAACCAAACACTTCTACAATTGTTGGATGATCTGGCAAAAAATAAAGGAGCCACTTCTGCTCAAATTTCCTTGGCGTGGATGCTGTGTAAACATGACTGGATTGTGCCAATTCCCGGTACCCGCAAAATAACAAGAATGCAGGAAAACGCAGATGCAGCGAATATACAGCTTTCTCCACAAGAAGTAAAGATGTTGGATGCGGCTTTAGATAACATGGAAATGTCTGAAGTGTTTGGCGTTATTAAAAAATAAAACCATAAACTGAAGTATAAATTATACCACCTATCCCATAAGTAGAGTAGTAAATAAGAAATATACCAATAAGTACTCTCCTGAAAATAAAGTTAAAAAGAAACCAAAGTTTCATACAAAAGGAGAGAGAATTCATATGAAAAAGACATGGCTGATTTTACCATTTGGTTTGTGTATGATATTTTTGATTTTACTATATGGCTGTGCTGCTAATAATACTGAAAACAAGTCTGCTTTGGTGGATACTCAGCTTACCAATGATGCTCAGTCTGCTAAGGAAAGTGAAACAGCAGCCTCTAACCAGCATGATTCGCAACAGCATATAGCAACAGGTTTTATTAATGAACAGGTTTTAGATGGTACCACAGGAGCAATCCACTATAGCTATTATCTGCCTGATGGATATGACGCAAGCAGAAAATATCCGCTAGTAATGACGATGCCTGGGTATGATATGATGTGGTTTGGCGAAGAATCGTCAGGGAGCAATCTAAATTGGCGAGGATTTATATCCTGGACAGAATTAGATGAGGACTTAATAGTGGTGTCGGCGCAATTGACTGATTGGGATGAAACTTCTGCACAGCAGGTCATTGAATTAACAAAATATTTTATAGAACATTTTGCTGTTGATCCTTCCAGAGTGTATGGAGCAGGATATTCTGCTGGTGGAGAAACCATGTCTAGGGCAGTGACTATGAGACCTGATTTGTATACTGCTTATTTACATGGCGCCTCTCAATGGGATGGTGAGTTTGACCCCATAGCGGAAAATAGTGTTGCGGTTTACATTTTTATCGCTGAAAATGATGAGTATTATGGATCTCAACAAGCACAAGAAACATATAATAAATTATATCAGGCATATCAAAAAGCTGGCTATAACAGTCAACAAATTGATAATGTTTTACAATTAGAAATACCGGATGACACGTATTTTAATAGATTTGGCATCTACAGTAATTATCATGGAGGAGGCAATATCTTATTTGAGGATCAGTCAATATTAAATTGGATTCTTTCTCATAGCAAATAAAGGAGATATAGCGATGAAAGTCTTATTGGTAAATGGTAGCCCACATAAAGAAGGATGTACTTATACGGCACTTTGTGAATTATCTGGTGCCCTTAATCAAAATGGGATTGATACAGATATGTTTTGGATTGGCAATAAACCTATCTCAGGATGTATTGCCTGCTATAAGTGTGTAGAGCAAAATAAATGTGTGATTACTGATTCTGTTAATGAATTTTTAGAAATTGCTGGGGATTATGATGGTTTTGTTTTTGGCACCCCTGTTCATTGGGGTGGAGCTTGTGGCGCCATTACTTCTTTTTTAGATAGGGCCTTTTACGCTGATGCCAAGGGAGGCGGTAAACGCTTTCTCTTTAAGCCGGCAGCTGCCGTTATTTCTGCCAGGCGTGCTGGAACTACTTTTACTTGGGATCAGCTAAACAAATACTTTGGTTTGATGCAGATGCCCATTATTACTTCTCGTTATTGGAATATGGTACATGGAACTACTCCTGAAGAAGTAAGGCAGGATTTAGAAGGCATGCAGGTTATGCGGATGCTGGGAAATAATATGGCCTATTTTCTTAAATGTCAAGAAGTTGGTAATAAGCTCGGCATACCGCAACCAACACAAGAACCATTTGTTTTTACTAATTTTATTAGATAATAAAAAGAAATATCAGTAAGCAATAAAGGCCCTAGGAGTTTTAATAAGTCTCCTAGGGCCTTTATTAGTTTATTTTTGTTTGCTATAATATAAGATTTTCATATCCTTCAATTTTTAAAATCTACGTAAAAGACCAATTGGTTTACCTATTATTTCCACATGATCAGTATAAATAGGTTCCATTGTATGATTTTCTGGCTGAAGGCGAATTCGATTTATTTCTTTATAAAATGTTTTAACTGTAGCTTCATCATCAATGAGGGCGACTACAATTTCCCCATTATTGGCTGTTTGGGCTTTTTCTACTATGAGGAGATCGCCATTTTCTATTCCAGCCTCAATCATACTATCTCCAGATACTTTTAAAATAAATGTCTGTTTGTTAGAGTGAAGAAAGGTTATCGGGATAGGAAAGTATTCTTCGATATTTTCTTCAGCTAAGGCAGGCAAACCAGCGCTTATTTTGCCAAGAATAGGAACTTCTACCATTTCAATATCAATAGAGGAGGGGATAATATGGTCTTCATTAATCACTTCAATAGCGCGGCTTTTTAGCGGATCTCTGCGGATATAGCCTTTTTTTTCTAAGGCTTTTAGATGAAAGTGAACTGTAGAAGTTGAGCTAAGATGTACAGCATCGCATATTTCTCGGACAGTAGGAGTATATCCCTTATCTTTGAGTACTGTTTTTATATATTCGAGAATTTCTACTTGACGAGGATTTAAATCTAGGTAGTCCATATAGTCGACCTCCTATATATCTTATGTTTTATATTATAGCATAGATTATTTGAAAATCAAACATTTGTTCTAAAATTTTTCTTGACATCAAACATTTGTTCTAGTATAATTTAACCATAGAACAAATGTTTGTATTGATTGCAACAATAGGGGGGAATCTTTTAAATGACTATCTATGGGAAAAAACCGCGTAAAATTCGCTGTTTGATAGTTTTAACCATATTAATATTGCTAATAAGTTTAGTAATGGGCGGTTTTTCCGCGGAAGCAAATGACACAAATATAACTAATAAAAATAGCGATGAACAATTAGTAAGTGTTTATGTCAAAGATGGGGATACTTTATGGGGATTAGTATGTAGATATTGCGATACTCAAAAGGATATCCGTGAGATTATATATGAAGTAGAAAAACTAAATAATATTACTAATGCTAATATTTATGAAGGGCAAACATTATATTTGCCAATTAACTAACAATATAATACCTGGTAAGGATATGTTTTAAATACTAATATAAAATTATTATACTTGGTTCTCATTGAAATATTGGCCGATAAGATATATTATGTTGAGTTAATTAATTAAAAAATAATACCCTCTAGTTTATATAACTAGGGGGTATTCTCTTCTTTTTTGTTTAGTCACTATATTGGCCAACTAGGTTCCATGTCTGGGCCGAATTTATTTTAATAGGAATAAGATCACCAGGATGCCAAATATTTTTTTCTCTCAGAGGGAAGACAACGATTTTATTACCGGAAGTCCTTCCGCTTAACATATCTTCCCTATTTTTGCTTATCCCATCAATCATTACTTCTTGAGTAGTGCCTACAAGTTTTCTATTGAGTTTCAGACTAATTTGATTTTGAATGTCCATCAATATTTGTAGACGCTCTTTTTTTATCTGTTCCGGAATATGATTAGGTAAGTCTGCTGCTATCGTACCGCTACGCTTGGAATAGATAAATGTATAAGCCGCATCAAATTCTATATCCTGCAGAAATTGTAATGTCTGATTAAAATCATTGTCGTTTTCCCCGGGGAAACCGACAATAAGGTCTGTAGTAATAGTTGCATCAGGAATAAGTTGACGGATTATGCCAATTTTCTGCTTGTATTCATCGGTAGTATAACCACGATTCATTAATTTAAGGATACGATCGCAACCAGATTGCACGGGTAAATGGAAATGCGAACACACTTTTGGCAGCTTGGCAATTATTTCTGCTAGGCGTTGATCAAAATCACGCGGATGGGAAGTCATGTATCTAATTCGCTCGATGCCATTTATATCATTAATTGCTATTAATAGCTGAGCAAAATCCCAATTATTTCCGTTCATATCTTTTCCATATGAATTGACATTTTGCCCTAATAGCTGGACTTCTTTGACCCCAGAACTAGCTAATTGTTTTATTTCGCTTATAATATCTTCTGGTTTACGGCTGCGTTCACGGCCTCGTACATATGGGACAATGCAGTAAGTGCAAAAATTATTGCAGCCAAAATTAATATTAACTTGTGCCCTATACTGTTCATTTATAGTGCTGTTTAGCGAACCGTAGCTGGGTTCTTCCATATCGTAACGTTCGGTAATATCTATGATTCTTTTACCAGTAGCAGCATATTCTTCTATATATTGCGGCAAGAAAGAAATGGCAAAAGTACCAATGATGATGCCAATGTGACGATATTTGCTTGCCAACATATTGGCATTGCCATCTTTCTGACTCATGCATCCGCATACTACAATAATTAATTCTGGGTTGTTTTCCTTCAAATGTTTAAGGCTGCCGATAAACCCCACTGCCCGATTTTCTGCACTTTCACGTACACAGCAGGTATTGACAATAATTATATCGGCCTCTTCCGTTTGTAAACATGGCTTATGGCCGGCAGAAGCCAATAAGGATGCAATATGTCTAGAATCATTTTCATTCATTTGACAGCCAAAAGTTTGAATATAATAACGCATATTTTTACACCTAAAATTATTTACTAAGACGAAAATCGATTAATTGCAATTGGGCGCTATCTTTTCCATTAAAAGAATTAACGCTTACAGCATAAATAATATCTAATTTGACTATTTCCTTACTTTTCCCTACAAGTAATGATGACCAATATTCTTCATTAACTGAGTTCAGTAAATTTTGCATTTTTTCTTTATCAGAAAAATTTATTAGCTCAGCAAGCCATCCTTTTTGATCTCTTAGGAGTAAGCGCATCACTTTTTCATCTCGACCAACAAGGGTAATTTTTTCTATTGATAGCCCTTTATCAGCGAAAAGGGGCTTAGTGTTACCTTTTCCATATGGTGCCAATAAATTTAATTGTCTGGCTAACGTTAAATTAGCCTCTACAGGAGACAATTGACAATCTATGCGATAAATTGCCTCCATATCATCATTTGATAGCTCACAGAGGCTATTTATTCTATTAGCAAAATCTGTTACTTTAATTCTTTCAATGCTTAAGCCAGCAGCCATGGGGTGGCCGCCAAAAGTTACTAAGTATTCCTGGCACGATTGCAGGCCTTCAAAAATATTATAGTTTTCGATAGATCGGCATGAACCGTGTAATACTTCTTTATCTCCAGCAATGATAATAACCGGTTTATGGTATCGCTCTTTAACCTTTCCTGCAACTATACCAGCAACGCTTTCTAAAATTTGGGGACAATGCAAAACAATAATTTTGTTTTGATCCAGATTTTGTTCATTAATATCCCTTAAAGCTAATTTTGTCCCCTCTTCTGTCAATCTTTTTCGCTTTTCATTTAATTCTAATAGTAATTGGGCATGCTTTTGGGCAATGGCGGCATCGTCTGTAAGGAATAATTCTACCGCTATATCAGCAATATCCAGCCTTCCTGAAGCATTAATGCAGGGCCCTAGGATGAAACCAATATGATATGTATCTATCTTTTTATCTTTGAGATTAGTGACTGATAAAAGAGCGTTTAGTCCTATATTGTTACTTTTTGTTATCAGTGGGAGTCCCTTTTTTACCAAATAGCGATTATCTGCATCTAAGTCTACCAAATCGCAGACAGTAGCTATAGTTGCTAAAGGAAGCAAAGACTCCCTAAGTACGCTCCAGTCCTGTTGACAATAAGCATATAAAGCTTCTGAAAAACGATAGCATAAGCCTGCAGCGCAATATTGTTTAAATGGATATTGGCAATCTGTTCTTTTAGCATCCACAACAGCCGTAGCTGGTGGGAGAATTTGCCTACCCTGCCCTTCTTCGTCAACGAAGACTGCATGGTGGTCGAGAATGATTGTGTCTATTCCTAAGTCATTAGCATGTTCTATTTCTGCAAATGCCGATATGCCATTATCACAAGCTATTATTAGCTCAATACCTTGCTCATGAAGTTTATCGATAGCTGAGATATTGAGACCATACCCCTCCTCTTCCCTGTTAGGAATATAATAAGAAACATTTGCCCCTAGTGACGATAATGTCCTTTGCAGGATAACCGTACTCATAATGCCATCAGCATCATAATCGCCAAAGATAGCGATTTTTTTTTGCCCAGCTATTGCCTGATAAGTTGTTTGGATAGCTTTATCCATATCGGTAAAAAGCAGTGGGTCTGCTAGTGAATACTCATCACTGATGAAATCCTTGATCATCTCAGGGGTTTTATATCCGCGCACAGCAAGAATACGCGCCAGGACAGGAGGAATGCCTGCCTGGCGCGATAAATTGACTATATCTGCAGTAGTTCTACGCAGCATCCATTTGGCCATAATAGCTCTACCTTTTACTAGTTATGAATTTGGCAGAACGGGCGATACCAGCTTTTGCGCCAAATCTTTTAGTAATATCATTCAACAGGTTGCCTACTAAGAATACCGAGGAATAGAAACCTGCTACCATACCGACAGTAAGAGCTAGGACGAAATTCTTAGTAGTATCACCACCAAATATCAATAAGGCAATCAAAAGAATTAATACAGCCAAAACAGTATTTACTGTTCTGCTAATCGTTTGGTTAATACTTTGGTTGACCAAAAGAGAAAATTCTTGTTTGCTATTATAGCCAGTATTTTCTCTAATCCTATCGAAAATAATGATGGTATTATTGATTGAATAACCAACTATGGTAAGGATAGCAGCAACAAATGAATTATCCACTTCAATGCGGAAAATAGCGAAAACGCTCAGCATTACCAAGACATCATGAGCCAGGGCCAAAATAGCAGTGATCGCATAATTAAACTTGAACCTGATGGTAATATACAGAAGCATCAAAACTCCTGCGATCAAAATAGCCCAGCGTGCATTACTAAGAAGCTCCCCACCAATAGTCGGTCCTATCCGGTTAGTCCTTGTTAATTCAGCATCGACTGGCCCCAGTTCTTCTAGAGCACTGACCATAGCTTTGGTTTGTTCATCACCTAAATCTTCGGTTCGAATCACAAAGCTGTTATCTTCACTATCATTGATAGTTGGGGTCTGATTTACCATATCAGAGACCACGGCTCGAACATCAGCAATATCAATATCCTGGGTGTAGGTTATCTTGACGATTGTACCACCGGTAAAATCGATACCTAAATTCAACCCGGAGAAAATCATCACGCAAATTCCCGGGATAATAACTAATAGAGCGATAATATATAAAATCTTTTTTTTGCCAATAAAATCAAAATGATATTCTTTAAAGCCAAATAATTTATTCATTAGATTTGCCATTACTCTACCCTCTCTTAGATGCCACCATACAACTTCTTGCTGGACAAGAAGTCAATATCAGACATCCAACGTAGCATCTGTCTGGTAAATACAATTGCCGTAAACATTGAGGCAATAATACCAAGAGAAAGTGTTAGAGCAAAACCTTTGATAGTCCCTGAACCAAAATAGTACAGCACCACTGCCGCGATCAAGGTTGTAATATTACTATCGAAAATGGTCCAGAAAGCCCTTTTGAATCCGGCATCAATACTGGCTTTTAGTGATTTACCATGGTAGAGCTCTTCACGTATTCTTTCATAAATAATGATATTGGCATCAACGGCTACGCCGACTGACAAAATAAAGCCGGCTATCGATGTCAGTGTCAATACCGCATTAATAAGATTCAGTGCCCATAACAGTATAAGTGAGTAAACAACCAGTGAAATGCAAGCCCAGATACCAGGCACCCGATAATAAATAATCATAAAAGCGAAGAGAATGATAAAACCAATCCCCATAGCCTGGATACTTTTATCTAGTGAGTCGGCACCAAGGGTTGGGCCAACAGTCCGTTGAGAAAGGATCTCTAAATCTACCGGCAAGGCGCCGCCTCTAAGTAAGGCAGCCAAATCACTAGCCTCTTCGAAAGTGCTAAATCCACCGGAGATAACTCCCTCTCCCTCGGAGATTGGTGTTTCCACAACTGGGGAGCTAATAACTTCACCATCAAGAGTAATGGAAATAACTTGTCCTACATATTGAGTAGTAGCATTGAAAAAAGCTTCCCGACCTTTTTCATTAAGTTTAAACGCTACTTGGTTCCTTTCATTAGCACTTTTAGTATTATCTATTTGTGCATAAGCATCTTCTAATTCAGCACCAGTAAGTATGACATTCCCCAACGGATCAACAAATTCCAGTTGAGCGGTTTTGCCGATGATCTCAATCGCCTGATCAGGATCATCTACACCAGCTAACTGCACGATAAGCCGGTCATTGCCCTCTACCTGGATAATCGGTTCACTGACACCTAATTCATTTACGCGGTTATCAAGGACAGAAACTAGTTGTTCCATATCCGCAGCGGTTACTTCTTGCCCTTCATCTGGTACAGCTTGTAAAACCACCTCTGCTCCACCCTGCAAATCTAGTCCAAGGTTAATATTTTCCGCTAATGGTTTAATGGAAAATATTAAAGCTGCTGCAATCACGACAATGACTACAGTCAGCTTTATTCCACTGGTTTTATTCATCCATCGTACCTCCCAGGATATCCTGAAGAAATAGTAATATGCTAACTTTTTTATTATAATCTGCTCAAATAGTCATGTCAAACAAAACTGCCGATAAAAAAGAATAGGCCTAAGGCCTATTCTTCGCTTGGCACGCCGGTGTTTTTATTATTAATGCCGCCGATTGAGCTTTTCAGTACCTCAATTTCTGTTTTCTCTGATATCCTGAGCCAAATGGTATTTTCTTTGATTCTGGTAACTGTTCCCAGGATACCGCCAATGGTGTAAATCTCATCACCAATGGTTAAGGAATTCATCATAGCTGCGCGTTCTTTTTTTTGTTTGCTTTGCGGTCTAATCAACAAGAAGTAAAACACCGCAATCAGGAGAACAATATAGATGATAGTCACCCAACTGCCCATACCCGAACTGGATTCGGTCCCAGTGGTAGCTAAAGCACCAAACAATATTTTCACCACCTTAAAATTTTTCACCCAACTAAAAAGCTAATCCTATCTAATAATGATAGGTAATGCTTTGGCAGGGGCAGAAGGAATCGAACCCTCAACCAACGGATTTGGAGTCCGCTACTCTACCAATTGAGCTATACCCCTACAACGTTTGCAATTATATCAAAAGATTAGCCAGGCTGTCAAGTGGGGTATTTACTAATATCTGCAGTAAATACCCCACTAATTTGATTACTGTTGAAGGTATATCTTTAATCGCAGAAATCACGAACATAATTGATAAACTGAGGAAAGACTATGCCCGGTTCAGTAAGGTTTTTATTCCAACGTTTAAGCCACTCCAAGGAAACAAAACCATCGAACCCTTTATTTTTGAGTAGAGTGAGAACTTTTTGATTAGGAATATCGCCAAATCCCATCATTTTATATGCTAGCTGACCGTTTTCCATAGCAGAGTCTTTCATATGCAAATGATGCAAATAAGGCGCCACATTAGCATATGAATCCTCTACCTTTTCATTAAAGAAATGATATGGATGATGTACATCCCACAATATTCCTGCTTGTGGCTCATTGACTTGTTCTAATACTGAGGCCAAAAGTTTAGTATCGCCAAAAACACCGCTAGACTCAAGCAAAACGTAAACATTTTTCCCTTTAGCATATTGGGCCAATTTTTTCAAATTCTCAGCGACGAAATCAACATCAATATTACTTGATGGAGCGGCGTCTAAGTCACCTAGAACGCGCACAACAGGAGCTTGAATGGCATTAGCCAGGTCAATATATTCCTGTCCCATTTGAATCATCATTTCATTATTATTTTTATCAAAAAGATAGCACGCCGACGTTAAACAAGAAATACTAAGATGCAATTCTTGTAAACGGCTAATAGTATCATCAAGCATATCCTTTTGGAAATACTTAATATGTGGGGCATAAAGCTCTCCCTTAATTCCACGAATCTCTATGCCATCATAATTCAAATCACGAGCTGCAGCTAATATTTCTCCCCAACTCCAACTGGGGCACCCTAATGTGGAAAATGAAAATTTCATATTAGTCCTCCTTAATAATTACGCTGTGACGATATTATCATCATCATGAAGGTTCAGTTCATCAACCGCCATCTCTCTGAGCTTGAATTTCTGGATTTTACCAGAAGCTGTCATCGGGAAAGCATCAATAAAACGAATATATTTAGGACATTTATGGCGGGCCATATTAGCCAAACAATACTCTTTCAGCTGGTCTTCGGTTACATTGGCTCCGTCTTTTAAGATAACATATGCCATCACCTCTTCGCCATATTTACGGCTAGGTATAGCGATAACCTGTACGTCTGAGACAGATTCATGAGTGTAGAGGAAATCCTCGATCTCTTTGGGGTAAATATTTTCTCCGCCGCGAATGATCATATCTTTAATTCGACCAGTGATCTTAAAATATCCTTCTTCATCCATACTGGCCAAGTCACCAGTATGCAGCCAGCCATCTTTATCGATTGCTTGGGCAGTAGCCTCCGGCATTTTATAATAACCTTTCATGACATTATATCCCCGTGCCAAAAATTCACCTGGGGTGTTAGGTGGCAAAGTTTCGCCGGTTTCCGGGTCAGCGATTTTTGCTTCTACATAAGGCAGCACTCTGCCTACTGTAGTAACCCTTCTCTCCAAGGTATCATCAGTGGTGGTTTGGGTACAACCTGGCGACGCCTCAGTCTGGCCGTAAACGATAGTGATTTCTTTCATATTCATCTCATCTACAACCTGACGCATAACTTTGACCGGACAAGGTGAACCAGCCATGATACCAGTACGCATAGATGAAAAGTCAAATTCCTTAAACTGGGGGTGATCCAACATCGCAATAAACATAGTAGGCACCCCGTGAACTGCGGTACACTTTTCTCTTTGAATGGCATCCATTACAGCCAAAGGATTGAATTGCTCGATAGGGATCATGGCTGTTCCATGGGTTACCGAAGCAGTGATGGCCAAAACCATGCCAAAGCAATGGAAGAATGGTACAGGAATACACAAACGGTCTTTTTCCGTGAATTTCATGCAATCGCCGATCGATTTACCATTATTTACAATATTATAATGCGTCAGCATAACTCCCTTAGGATATCCAGTTGTACCAGAAGTATATTGCATATTAATAACATCATGAATATCCAAAGTTGCTTTTCTGGCCGCTAATTCTTCTTCACTCACCTGCTCTGCCATAGTATACAGTTCATCCCAGTTAAACATTCCGGCAGGAGTAGGATTAGGACCAAAATAAATGACATTTTTCAGGAAAGGGAAATGAGGAAAATTGCTTTCACCAGGCTTAGTGTTTTTCAAATCAGGATTGATGTCATAAATAATATCGATATAGTTAATATCACGGTACCCATCCATGAGGATCAGGGTGCCACTATCGCTCTGCCTGAGCAAATACTCCAACTCAAATCGTTTATAGCTGGTGTTGACAGTGACCATGATAGCGCCAATTTTAGCGGTAGCATACATATTAATCAACCATTGTTGATGGTTTGTTGCCCAGATAGCTACTTTATCACCACGCTTGATCCCCATTGCCATCAAGCCACGGGCCACTAAGTCAGTTTCAGCCGCAAACTCAGCATATGTACGCCGATAATCTCTATCTGTATATACAACTGCATCATTATTAGGGAATTTCCTTGCTGTTTCATCGAGCATATCGCCCATAGTTATTTCCATTAATGGTTCCACGATATTTTCCTCCGTTTTTTTATATTTAATGATAAAGTATTGATGGTGATATTTTTAGATCATAGCAATGATGATGTGGTTCGCTCTTTAATCTCTGATGTTATTAAGCTAAACCACTGTTTGGCTATGTAATTTATCGGCTGGTTTTTCATTAGTTGATCCTCCGTAATAAAAACTAAACGCGTCTAGGTGGTTGCCATAGACGCGTTAATTGATCAATAAATAAATTAAACCGAATCCACTTAAGCAACCAAGCGCATGATGAAAAATAGGCACAACAATAGGAGAGCTAATAGATTAATTAGCCCTTTTTCAACTAGAATGGAGTCTAGCCTATTAATAATCATGATGTTTTGATTGCTCATACAAGCCTCCAAAAGTCCGATTAAAACTAAATATAAACCAATGTTTGTTAAATGTCAAGTTATTTTAAAAGACTTTCTGGTAAAAATTTTAATATTGATAGTTTTTAACTAATAAATTTTCTTGAGCAGGGTTATCAATTAGATTGCCAAAGTAATCAAAACGAGAACCATGACAAGGACAATCCCAACTTTTTTCGTCTGGATTCCATTCCAATTGGCAGCCAAGGTGGGGACACTTGGGCGATATTACAAATATTTGCCCTTGATCATCTTTATATACGCCTACTTTCTCCCCTTCTACTTCAACAATACCACCATGACCGCAAGGTAAATTTTCTACCATTGCCCGAGGCGGTTCTAAAAAACGCCGGCTAAGCCCTTTTACTGATTGCCCGACATCTTTAATTAAACTTTTAGCAGATGCTGAGACTGCAAAGCGTTGCGGTGAAAACACTTCCTCGTAAGGCGATTTACCATTTTGAATTAGTTCACTAATGAGCATCGCTGCTACCATTGATGTTGTCATACCCCATTTATTAAAACCAGTTGCCACATACCAATTGGGTTTCGATGAAGCGAATTGGCCAATATAAGGCAGTCCATCAATAGAGATACAGTCTTGAGCAGACCATGAGGAGATTATCGATGCTTGTGGCCAGTATTTATGCACCGTTTCTTCCAAAATACGGTATTTGCCACCTGCTGAATTTTCCCCAGTCCGATGGCTGCCTCCGCCTATCAATAAAAAATCTTTATACGAGCGGAAAGAAAGTCCGTCGGCATCTATTCCTAGATATATTCCCTGAAATTTAATTGCATTTTTCACAGCCAATACATAGCTTCTCTCTTGATGCAGACGAGCAAAATAATAACCAGGAATATTGATAAAAGGATAATGGCAAGCAAAGACAATCTGCTGTGCCCTGACTTTCCCTGTTTCAGTTATAACTTCATTATCATCTACAGCTACAACTTTGCTATGCTCATAAATTTTCAGATCGTCTGCTAATGCATAGAGAAATTTTAGCGGATTAAAGTGAGCTTGGTTGTTAAATGTTAATGCCTGAGCAATAGGAAAAGGAAGCTCGGTGTCTGTAGTAAGGAAAGCATCAATGCCTAACTGCTGTGCTGCCGCGAATTCTTTTTCCAATAATTCAGCATTCTTTAGTGAGTATAGAAAAGACGGACATTGGGTAAAATCGCAATCAATTTTTTTATCTTGAATTATCTCCTGGTACTTTTTTAGCCCCAACAAATTAGCTTCATAATATTGTCTTCCTAATTCTAAAGAAAACAAATCCAAGAGCTTTTGATAAATAAGGCCATGTTGCACAGTAAGTTTGGCTGTTGTATGGTGAGTTTGCCCCTCCCCTATCTTTTCTGCCTCCAGTATGACACAAGAATACCCTTTCTTCTGGAGCAGATATGCAGTTAATATCCCAGCCATACCGGCACCGATAATAACTATATCAGCTTTTATATTTCCTTTTAAAGAAGAAAAATTGGTGGTTTTTTTTGTAACAGAGTTCCATAAAGATGTCATCTAATCACGCTCCTCTTATTACTATAACTATAATGTGGCGTGATTTTTTAATTATATTTATTGTGTTTAAAATTAAATTATTTTTTATAACTTACTGTCATTGAGCTGCTTTTTAGCATATGTTTTATGATTTTTATATTTTTATGAAAAATTTTGTCTCTTTTTGTCACATTAATTAAATAATCAGTATATATAGTTTGTATCAATTGATTCATTATTTCCTATTAAAATTAATTAGCTCATAGTAAAACCAAAAATTTACCTATTCATAACATTATTAATAATAGCGCTAAATGATATGATATTTACTTTATATTACTTTAAGCAGAGCCATAAATAAGCCTCATGCATTGTTTTAACAGGGGTGTAGGTTATGGTATTGGCCCTATAGGGTTAATATAAATTAATCTAAAGTAAATTATTTTAAGGAGGTTTAATTTACTATGGACAAAAAGAAGGAGGTTGCCAAGAAATTATTAGTACTTGGCTTTACACCTAGTCATCGCGGATATCGAATGTTAATAACTTCGATAATGTTGGCTTTGGATGATATTACTCTCCTTGATTCTGTAACCTATATTCTGTATCCAGAGGTAGCCAAGCGATACAATACCACAACCGATGCTGTGGAGAGAAATATTCGCTTTGCTATTAAACAAGCTTGGTCAAATGGCTTGGCGGAAAATTGGACTAAAGAGTTTGGACAATATCCGGCCAAGGCGCCAAGTAACGCTTATTTTATTTCGATGATAGCAGAAATTTTGTCTCTAGGGCTAGCCATCGCCCTAATATGAACGATTGTTTTTAATCATCATCTACCCAATCATCATTTGGTTCTACATTAGATATTATTCCAACTTTCCCTGTGTAAACATCCAGTCCTAATTTGACTAAAACAGGTAAAAGTTGGCCAACATTCATGCTTCTCGTAAATGCTTCTTTACGTACTTCTTTCATGATATTTTCCGGGAGTGATATCGTGATTTTTGTCATGTTGCTCTCCAGTAATTACATTTTTCAGTGTATGCTTTTCTACATAAATATTCACCTTCCCTCTATTTATAATCCTAACAGATATATGGATATATACTACTAAATATCCATAATATTTTAAGAAATTGTCATAATTTTACTATTTCTATTTTAAATTATAGCGGGATCGTGTTATTTGAAATTACAATAAGCGCATTGTATAGATGTTAATAAAAAATCCCCCAGGCAATAAATATTTGAGTATCCTGGGGGATTTTTTATTAAATTATAGAACAAAAATGAGTAAAATGGCATATATATTTACCATTTATTCTAAATGTAATAAGTATGCAACACTAACACCAAGAACTTCAGAAAAGGCAATGAGCTCATAATCTGTAATAAGACGTTCTCCTTTCTCTAACCTACTTATTGATTTTTGAGTAATAGAAATTCCTTTCAACTGCATCTTAGCAGCTAATTTGGCTTGTGATAGATCAACTAATTTTCTTGTTTCTTTTATTCTATCACCAGCAATATTAAATTTGCTATTTTTTCGATAGATTTTCATGTAATCACCACCTTTCTTTACCTGTTAAATAGGCATTTAATGTTTTGACGATAGCACAATCTTCAATCTTTTTAAGTTAAAAAATGACTAAATGTTCTTAGGGTTATAAATATATTTTAATTTTTATCCTAAATGCGCAAATACTGCTGTTGTTCGCAAAATGACTACAGGCAATCTGATGCAAAATAAAATAAAAAATAATTATTCCTATAATATTAACTTTTATACTTTACTTAAAAGTCATTTTTATAAGTCAATTAAATATGTCCATTGTAAGAAATTAAGTTAAATGATTAAAATTGATTATTGGTAACGGATATTTGCATGTTTTTTATAATGACTAAATATACAAATATACCCGCTGGTGATTTAATTAATACTAGCGGGTATATAATTATTTTCAATTTTTAAAAGTATGCACTTTTATGTATGTCCTGTTATTTGTTTTGGGCCTTCTTATTGTCCATGTCGACTGATTTTGACAATATTTCACATAGATTTAACCAATTAGAGGTAGAAAATTAAAAATAAAATATTAAAATAAAAAAGAAGAGGTATATAATAAAATAACTAAATAATTTAAAAGCAGGTGGCTTCTTTGTATTGTGTAATTGATATTGGCTCAAATACTATCCGTTTAGTTGTATACCGAGTGGATGATGGTAAGATAAAAGCTATTTTGAATAATAAATATACCGCAGGATTAGCTGGTTATGTTGATGATAAAAATTTTATGTCTCAGAAAGGGATTAATAAGTTAATAACCATACTCAAAGAGTTTAACGAAGTAATAGCTGCTTTACCTGATTGTATGGTATATCCATTTGCTACCGCATCTTTGCGTAATATTGTCAATACTGAACAGGTTTTGGAGCTTGTTTATCAAGAAACAGGGCTAGAAATTAGGGTCCTATCCGGATATGAGGAGGCTATGCTTGACTATCGTGGTGCCATTTGTTCATTATCTTTGGCCTCTGGGTTGATGGTAGATATTGGCGGTGGAAGCACGGAATTAGTCTTTTTTAAGGAGAAAAAGGTATTAGCTGCTCGTTCTATCCCGATAGGATCACTAAATTTATACCGCAATTTTGTCTCGCATGTTTTACCTAAAAAAGATGAATTATCTATAATGAAAGATGAGATTTATTATGCTTTAGAAACCACTATGCCTCCTTGCGATGAATATATATCCCAACCACTGTGTGGCGTTGGCGGTACAGCTCGTGCAGCTTTCTCCTTATATCAAGATATTAATAAAAATGATACAACCGACTTAGAGTATGATGTTGATTTTTTGAATAAAATCATTCGCCGTGCGGAGGAAAAACCCAGGAAATTAACAAAACGCATTTTAAAAATAGCGCCAGAGCGGGTTCATACTTTAGTGCCGGGTATGTTGATTTTAGATTGCATTGCCGAACTGTATGGCAGCCATACTGTCTTGACTACTTGGTATGGCGTTCGTGAAGGATATTTGTCATATATGTTGGAGAAAGAGAGGGAAAATGGTGATTGATTGTACCTTTACCCAAAATAGAGAACTATCTTGGTTATCATTCAATGATAGAGTGCTTTTAGAAGCTACCGATGAAACTGTTCCACTTCTAGAACGTTTAAAATTCGTTTCTATTTTCACCAGTAATCTTGATGAGTTTTTTATGATCAGGGTAGGCAGTCTTTTTGATTTGATGAATGGTGATCCGGAGACTATTGATAAACGTTCTGGATTAACGCCACGGGAGCAGCTGGAAGCAATTTATAGTGCAGTTCAGCCACTATATCAAAAAAGAGAAGTTATTTGTGCTACTTTAGAGAAACAAATGCGTATTCATGGCATTTGTCGTCTCTCTTACGCTGAGCTTAACCCTGCTGAGAAAAAATACTGCACCCAGTATTTTAGAAATTTCATTGCCCCAATTATTTCTCCTCAAATAGTTGATACCCATCATCCCTTCCCTCATCTTAAAAATAAAGTTTTGCATGTTGGTGCGTGGGTAAAATATAAGTCCAAAGAAGTTTTCGCTGTTATTCCTCTGCCTGATGCCCTCCCTACAATTTTATATCTGCCAGGAGAAGAACTTCATTATATTCATATGGAAGAGATATTAATGGCATTTGTTGAGGAAATTTTCTCTAACTATACAATATGTGAAAAAGTAATTTTTTGCGTTACCCGCAATGCTGATATTAATCCAGGCGATGAGGCCTATGATATTGATAGTGATGATTTCCGCAAAAAGATGAAAAAAGCCCTCAAACAGAGGATGCGTTTAGCACCTGTACGTTTAGAACTATCGAGCACTATTAGTTCTGCCTTTGCTAGTTATTTAAAGCAGCATCTTCCGGTTACTGATCGGCAAATATTTATTACTTCAGCTCCGCTAAAATTAGATTATGTTTTCAATATCGCTGAAAAAATTGCTAAAGAGAAACGTGATGAGTTAGTCTACCCTGTATTTACACCTTGCGTCCCTGCTGATATCAACAGCAAAGAAAGCATGATTAAACAGATAACCCATAAAGATCGTTTGCTTTCCTACCCTTATGATAGCATGCTTCCTTTTTTGAACCTGATTCGTGAAGCATCAGAGGATCCGACTGTAGTTTCGATTAAAATCACGATTTACCGTTTAGCCAGCAAGGCTAAACTGGTGGATTATCTTTGTGCTGCAGCGGAGAGAGGCAAAGATGTTACAGTTTTTATTGAGTTAAGAGCCCGTTTTGATGAGCAAAATAATATCGACTGGTCAGAACGTCTGGAAGAAGCTGGCTGCACCGTTTTATATGGATTTGAGGAATATAAAATCCATTCAAAAATTTGTCTAATCACCCGGCAGGAGCACGGCGAGATTCATTATATCACTCAGGTTGGTACGGGAAATTATAATGAGAAGACAGCAGAACAATACACTGATGTCTCATTACTGACTGCTGATAAAAGAATTGGTCAGGATGCAACCATATTTTTTAAAAATATGTCTATCGCTAATCAGTATGGTGAATATCGGGAGTTATTAGTAGCTCCAGTAGGTTTAAAAAGCACTCTACTTCAACTCATAGACGGAGAAATAGCTAAAGGTGATGCAGGACGCATTATTATCAAAATCAATTCCATCACTGATATGGATTTGATCGAAAAACTGGAGCAAGCTTCTTGCGCTGGTGTGCGTATTGATTTAATCGTCCGTGGTATTTGCTGTATCTTACCTGGTGTGCCTGGTAAAACAGAAAATATCCGCATTATCAGCATTGTCGGCCGCTATCTAGAGCATTCGCGGATTTATTGCTTTGGTAGCGGTAATTCTGAAGTCATGTATATTTCTTCGGCAGATTTTATGACTCGAAATACCCAGCGGAGAGTAGAAATCGCTTGTCCTATTTTTGATCCCGAAGTATGTGCTAAGCTACATAATATTTTAGACACCTGTCTGGCGGACAACACCAAAGCTCGTCTACTGCAAAGTGATGGCAGTTACTGTAAACTTCCGCAAGATGGCCACCCAGTCAACTGTCAACAATTGCTGATGGATCAGGCCATGATGCAGTATGTCTCCTCTACCCCTCCCCAAGAAAAAAATAAAAGACTTACTTTTGCTGAGCGTTTAAGAAATAAATTTTTCAACAAAAATGAAAGATAATTAATAAGCTATATACTAAATCATCATTAACCGCAAAAGATATCATGATGGTATATTCATCATGATATCTTTTTTATCTTTACATGAAAATTAATTAGCTAAGATATATATTCATAAAATGATTTACTTCAACTTTACTTATATTTGACATATCCGTGATAGATGCACCCTGGCAGGTATGTTAATTTAATTATACATAATAATAAGGAGGCATTAATTGATGAAAAAACAAGTATTGCACAAAGCTAGTATTTTCTTTATCGCTGCGGCAATAATCTTCGGATTAGCACCTTCTGCTCTAGCAGAAGGAAAGGCAGATGGTTTTGCCAATGGCAATGGGTTGGATATTAATCAGATTGCCCGTTATGATTCAGGAATGAGCAATCCAGATGGCGGGGTAATGGAAATCGTTGATTATAATTCTTCTAATAATTTTGCTTATGCCATCAATGGCCAAACTGGTATGCTAACAGCAATTTCTCTTGACACTCTTCGCACCAGCACTACTGTTCAAAATTTATCTGGGATAGAAATAAATGTCAAACAACTAGTCAATAGTGACAATTTCGTTTATGGTGATATGACTTCAGTTGCCGTATCGCCGGATGGAATGCTATTGGCCGCTGCTATTCAAGCTCAAGGAACTAATGATGATGGACGAGTAGCCCTATTTAGTTGCAATCAAGATGGTTCACTGACCTTTATTCAAGCAATTCCTACCGGCAAACAGCCAGATATGGTAACATTTACTCCTGATGGTAGCAAATTGCTCACTGCGAATGAGGGAGAACCTCGAGAGGGGTATGGCACAGATGCTATCGATCCTGCAGGGTCTGTTACAGTAATTGATGTCGAAAGTCGTGAGGCACAAACCATAGGGTTTGAGCAATATGACGATAATCAGGCACGTCAAAGCTTAGTTGATCAAAATGTAGTGCTAAAGAAAAATACAGCTCCATCAGTAGATTTGGAGCCCGAATATATCGCTACCAATAACACTACCGCATATATCACTCTTCAAGAGGCCAATGCCATTGCAGTTTTAGATTTAGAAACTCTTACCTATGATGGTATTTGGTCTGTTGGTTTTGAAAATTACGCTGAAGTAGAAATAGATATTGATAAAAAAGACGAAGCATATGTTCCCCAAAATTATGACAGCCTTTATGGAATTCGTATGCCGGATGGAATTGCTTTGATAACAATGGACGGAGTAGATTATATATTAACTGCTAATGAAGGTGATGCCCGTGAGTGGGGCGATTACCTAAACGAGAATGAAATAGATTTTGGCGAGGAAGGGGCCCAATCCCCTTCAGGCAATATTAATAATCAAAATTCTGGTTTGACTGGAAAAGTAGTCTTTTTTGCTGCTGATGATTATGATGGGTTAAATCAACAAGCAGATTATCTCTTTGGTGGCCGAACCTTTACCCTATATCAGGTAACTGATAACGGTTTAATAGAACTTTTCACTAGTGGCAGCGATTTTGAAGCCAAGACTGCTACTTATCTTCCCCAATATTTCAATTGCTCTAATGATGATCCCACTTTAGATGACCGCTCCGGCAAAAAAGGCCCGGAATCAGAGACTATTATCACTGGAACAGTTGGAGATAAAACTTATGCCTTTATTACTCTGGAACGTATTGGTGGGATAATGGTATATGATATCACTAACCCGCAATCCGTCGCATATGTCAATTATATCAATAGCCGTGATTTTGAGGCTTTCGATGAAGAAAATGCTGTTATGGGAGCAGATAATTCCCCTGAAGGCTTGAAATTTATCAGCGCTGATTATAGCCCCACCGGACGGGCTTTGGTTCTGGCCGCTTGTGAAGTTGGTGGTACCGTAGCTGTATATGAATTAAGCAGTGATAATGCTGCTGAATGGGGCAATCCTTTCATTGATGTTGATAACAATGACTGGTACTATGATGCCGTAAAATATGTGACCAGTCATAGTATAATGAATGGTACTTCTGATAACGCTTTTTCTCCTAACATTACTTTAAATAGAGCTATGGCAGCACAAATATTTTATAATGTTAATAATGGAACTCAAGTAGAAAATGTTTCATTTACAGATATATCTGCCAATAGTTGGTATTTTGACGCAGTCAACTGGGCTGCTCAAGAAAATATAGTTACTGGTTATGCAGATGGTACTTTTGCACCCAATAAACCAATAACTAAAGAGGAACTAGTAGTAATGGTATGGCGTGTTGCAGGATCACCAGCAATAGAAAATTATAATGGACTGGATAATTATCAAGATAAAGATGAGATTTCTACCTGGGCCACTAACGCTATGGCTTGGGCACATCAACAAAATATTATCTCAGGAAGATCCGATATTATCTTAGCTCCTCAATATTCGGTGACGAGAGCTGAAAGCGCCCAAATTTTTGCCAACTATTTATCCTTGACTGATACTCCTGATAATGATCTTAATAGTTCTCAGAAATAATTTATTATTGCATTGTTCACGTGAATGATATAAATCGGAATTATTAAAAACAAATGTGTGTCTAAATGTGTTCCTAGAATAAAACGGCCCCTGCTATCCATCTTGATAGCAGGGG
>CALYAP010000009.1 GCA_944393575.1 uncultured Clostridia bacterium | reverse complement strand
TTGGTATAGGTAATGATCACCGCTGAGCTGAAAACTACGGAAGCAAAGGTAAAGGCCCAGCCGTTTTTCTTCCATTTAGGATACCAGATAAAGATAGCCAGCGCAGCAGTGGTAATCTGAGCGAAGATCATCATCGGCAGATTGCCCATCGAATAAGCCGGATGCAGCGGGTTCAGCACCCAGGAGATGATCACGCCCACATACATAGCGATAATTGACAGCGAACTGCCCCAGACCACCAGCTCACCGATATCACCAAAGACTCGGTGGAAAAAGAACTTGTTCTCAGACATCGACGGCGGAGCCGGCAGATCATCCTCTGCTGAAGGTGCTGGCGCAGGATCAGCCTGCTTCATCCAGGGTAGCAGACGGAGAATCTCCGAACAGACCGGAACCGCAACCACCAGGCCAAAAGCTACGCAGCAAAAGAGCGGTATCCCCAGCGGATTGACCACAAAATGGAGAAAGAACAGACTGCACGGGAAGGTAATCAGGGCGCCTAAGATAGTGATCGTGACCAGCTTGGCAGGAGTAGCGCCAAAGTGGACGATCAGCACCTGTACTGAAAGGAAGGCCGCGAAGGTGGGGATCCAGCCATAGGTGGCAAAGGTGCTGGGTCCATAGACCAACAAACCGATGATCAGCGCCACGATCGCGCAGAGGATCATCTTCCAAAGAATACGGTGGTTGCCATCAACGCCAGAGCCCATGTGAGCAGATTTTTTCTTCTCCAAATAAGCAGCCACCAGGGCAAAGACGACCAGGCAGACGGTACCAGGAATAGAGACCATGAAGGTACCCTCGGAGAGGTCTTCTAAGACCCACATCACCTGATAGAAGAAACTGCCTTCAGCACAACCGGCCATCACATCGGCAAAGCTGAAGATCAGCGCATTATTCATCAGTTTTGGTTGCAGCAGCATCATGATAGCCAGGAGGATACCGGCGCCAATGATGATGCCTAAAAAAGCGGGAAGAACATTTTTACGGGAGAAAGTTACCTTTGGGTCATTATTTTCCACAAAATCACTTCCTTTTTAGCAAAACTTTTACTTTATCAGCTCCTATTTATCGCTTAAAATAACCTTACTAACATCATCTTATAGCTAATTGCCTTATAACTAAAGCAGCTATTCACTGCCCCAAGTTGATCAATGAATAGCTGCTGGTTATATCACTATCAAATAGTATAGAGCTTGTATCCGCCGCCATCGCAAGGACGAGAACTGATATACATCTTGCCCTCTCCCGGCAGCGAGACCATCGCCATCGTGGTCTCAAAGCGTTCCCAGGCTGGACCGGTCATATCCATGTGACGGCAGATCGAATCAGGATAGCCGCGATGGTCCCCCATGACCTCCATCATCGTTTCTACGGTGATCTCACCGCGATGATCTTCCATCAGCTGTTTGAGCCGGTATTGACGGAGGAAAGTATCGGGGAAACTGGTCTGGTCGCCCAGATCGTCTGGCTGCAGATAATGGGTCAGGAAGTGATTGGAATGGGTCAAAATATCGCGGTCTGGCAATACAATGCCGCATTTGACGGGAGTGGCTTCCACATCGATAATAGCGCCGTCCTTATCGGCCATCATATGGTTGACGGACACGGCGTTTTTAGCCTGAGTAATAGCGCGGATGGCATCGGGCAGGTTTTTCTGGCGCAGGACATTTTGCGCCACGACCACGGTCGGAACCCCTACCTGGCACTTAGGATAGCCCAAGACATTGGCGAAATGGCCCACGCCCGCCTCGCTGATACCGAACTGGCAGAGCTGACCGGCCAAAGTGATGCCCAGGAACCCATAGCCCTTATCCGGTTTGACGCGCATGATGACATTATCAGACTTGGTATACCAGTCAAAATGCTGCCCGGCAATGGTCTGGCCGTATTTGGTAGCCTTGCCGGATGCAGCATAGCTGGTGCAGCCGCCCAAATAAAAAGGCCCCGCTACATCCAGCTCAAAGGAGCCCTGGAGGAAGAGGACCTCATTCATCGACAGTCCGCTGCCTTCAGCGATGCCGACCAGCTCATCATAAAGATCCTCAGCATACTCTTTGATCGGTTCGCCAAAGGCTGCTGAGGCTTCTACCATTTTAGCCACTGGAGTATCCGGCATGATGGGAGCCAGATTTTCATACCACCAGTCTATCATATGTTTCATCTGATCCCGGCAGGCTTCGCCATATTGACGGCCGATCTCCCGGTATGTGCCGCTGAACTCATAGTACGGAAAAACAATCGGTTCCTGTAGCATAGTTTTCTCTCCTTTTTAGTTTTTTATCTTAAGCATTAGCTTGATGCGCATAAATTGCAATAAAAAAATGAAAAGTCTGATAATTTTTATTTATTAATTTCTCGACAAAATTATGATATTCCTCTCCTTGTGACAAAAATATTTTTCTAGCAATAATTATTTTTGCTGCTGACAATAAAGCATTTCTTTATTAGCATACATCGCTTGGTCAGCATCATGGATCAGCTGATCGCTATTCTGGTGAATTTTTTTATCATAAAGAGCATAGCCCCAGCTGAGAGAAAGGGTATAGGGGTTATTCCCCTGAGTATTTTCCTTGGCGATAGCCTGGTCGATCTCCTGGCAAAGCGCCAAAACCTCCTGAACACCAATACACTGGCCGACAATAATAAACTCATCCCCTCCCAAGCGGGCGATAAAATCTGTTTTGCGGCAAACAGCGCTGAGCACAGCAGCGATTTTTACCAAAGCCTCATTGCCCTGGCTATGGCCAAAGGTATCGTTAATCTCTTTAAAATGGTCGGCGTCCAGCATCACCAAAAAGACTTGCTGCTCAACAGGCGGGTTGGCTAAACGCTGCTCCAGATAAGCATCAAGAGCGCGGAGGTTATTGAGCTTAGTCAGGCTATCCCGCATGATTAGGGATTCTTGCCTCTGGATAAAAGCGATCAATAAAGCAAGCACCAGGCATATGGGAACAAAATTGATATCACCGGCGACCAGTCGCAGCGCCAGCCCAGCTATTACCGGCAACAAGCAATAAATCATAGATAAATTCTCCCGTCGCTGGATCAAGTTATTGTGCCGGCTGCCGATGATTACTAAAAGCGCGGACCAGACGACTACAGCCAAGAATAATGCCACTAAAAAGGGGTAAAGAGGGCTATCCCCATATCCAGATGAAACATCAATATAGTAGAAATACCCGCTAACAAGATGCAGAATCAGCAGCATTACGCCTAATGCCAAAGGGATAAGATAACGCCACTGTTGATGATGCAGCTGGCCATTGCGGAGCACACGCATATCGCAATAAACCAACCATAGGCTTCCGGTTAGCGTCATAGTCAGAAGATAGATGCTCTCCACGGCAGGGATAGCTTTTCCTGGCAGGCTAACCTGTTCCATAGGGAGCCAGCGGACAAAACCGCATACCAGGATGATAGCCACAGTCAGCAGCAGCAGATTAAAAATACGCTGCTCTGGCTGCCCCTTATGAGCGGCCTTTCT
>CALYAP010000008.1 GCA_944393575.1 uncultured Clostridia bacterium | reverse complement strand
CTCCATTTTAAAGTTCCTCCTTATTCATTCTTTGCTCAGCTAGTGCAGTAATTTTTACTGCCAGAGGACTGATTGGCAGACCATTGGCCTTTTCAACAGTAGGCAGATAATGGGCAGGAAGTCTATTAGCTCCATAGAGTGCACCGACGATCGCTCCGGTCATGGTGGCAATAGTATCAGTATCATAGCCAATATTGACTGCTCCGACTATGGCCCCAACTGGATCCCCTGGATTAGCGGCAACTAGTCCAATTGCACAGGGGATAGCTTCTGCTACGTGCAAACCGGCGCCTATACAATCACCTAACAGGTACATCTTTTCTTCAGGTGTACCATTTCCTAAACCGATTTCAATTGCTTTTTCCAAGCGTTTTACTACAGATGGCGACGCTACATCTAATGCTACCTCCCGACCGCGTCGTTCACCTTCCTTGGCGCCATAGAGAGCAGCTTGTAGGACGCTGTAAAGATCTGCGTCAGGAGAGAGGGCTTTGCTTACAGCACAGGATACCGCGCAAGCTCCTGAAAGCGCTGGATAATTATTGTGCGTTAGCATAGTTACAGTGATGCTTTCTTCAATTGTCCTTTCCAAATTACCGGGGTTAAACATGCCAATAGGGGAAATACGCATTGCAGAGCCATTAGTAGCTTGGCGGGATTGAAGATTAACTCCGCCAGATTCAGGGATTTCCTCCCCTTGGAAGCGTTTGATCGCTACTCTGGTAGTAGGACCAGCGAAGCGGTCAAAAAATATCGCATGTTTGGACCATTCTATCAAAGCATTTTGTACTGATTTAGTATCTACTGTGCCACCATTATCAGCAATAGCCTTGGCCAAAAACCATGCAGAACTGAAATCATCAGTAGCTTGTCCTGGCACATTACCTGCGCCAAAAGTATCATTAGGGGGAGTTTCAAAATCAGTTACTTTATGCCCAAAATAATCTATGATTTGCTGGGTTGTACGTGCTTCGGTGGCAGCACCCATGCCGTCGCCAACTGCTGCTCCTATCAGCGCTCCCAGAATATGATCGTATAGTGAATACAACATAAGGTATACCTCCATTTATAACATCTCAGTAAAAGCATTGAGTCGGGTTTTCAATTGTCCGTCATCACCTTGTGAATAGTCAGTCTCAATAGCCAGATAAGGAATGCCTTTTTCTTCAGTGACTAATTTTCTGATGGCCCTAGTTTCAACGGAATATGTAAGGCATGTTTGTAATACTACTTCGACTACTCCGTCTACTTTGAAATCATCAATCATTTTTCTTAATTGATCCATCCGGTAATGGTTAGGTGACATGCAGGAGCAACCGATCGCTAAATACCGCTTAGCTAGAGCATCATAGATATCTTCGGCATTCTCATCCACTAACCCATAGAGAGATTTGGCTCCGCTACAGTTTTCAAAGGCTACCACATAAGCGTTTTCTTCTAAAGCGGAAAGAACTTTTTGATAAACACCGCCGATAGGGCTTCCGGTGAGTAGGATACGTGGTTTTTTCCCTTTTAAGCTACCTTGCTCTTTTAAACGCTCGGTGAGAGCAATAACGTCTTTGGTGGCTGCTTCCCGGTCAAAGCGGAAAGAGCTGCCATTGAGGACATTGTAACAGTCCATACCAGTCATGGGCGGTGGATCCATTTTCATCAGCTCAAAAAAGTTGATCAAAGCTTGCCGCTCTTTATTACAGCTTTTTACTGCAGCACGGACTTTATCGTCAGTGAGTTCTACAGAGAATTTTTGTTCAAGTACCTCCTTGAGTCGGAGAATTTCTTTTTTCCATAGCGCTAGGCCATCTGGTGATTGACTCTGCGGTAACTCCATGACCATTACATCTTTAAAGTCCGAAAGATATTCGTACATCTTTTTTTTGCCATCACAGGTGGTTTCGCCAATGACCAGGTCTGAGAAATAGAAATATGGACATTTATCTGTTTTAGCAAAACCATAACTGGCTTTAATTAATGGACATAGATTACGCGGTAAATCTTGCTCCGCCGCAGGAATAGTTTCATCACTGACAGAGCAAAGGCTAACCACTGCCGCGCCTGCAGCTAAAGGTAGTTCTATCGGCAGATAGGTGCAAAAAATTCCTACTAGCGGCTTGCCTTGCTGTTTGTATTCTTGGGCGGCAATGAAGCTCTGCCGTCTTTGATCGCTAAAAGTCTCAAATATTTCTGGTAAGTCTTTAACCAGTGTCTCCATGATTTGTCCCTTCTTTTATTAAAGTAGATTTCTATAATTGTTCTGCTAATGCAATATTAGCTAATAATCCTTTTAATTGCTCACGCGAAGATAGTCCGCAAGTATCTTCATCTAGTTTTTGGTTAACAGTCGGGTGATAGTATTTCCCCTGTTGTTCTGCATGCTCTCCTGCTTTCATAGCATTAAGTAAAATTTCATTTGTTACCGGCCGCTTTGCCAATCCATTTAAAATTAGTAGGTGAGAGATATTCGTCAGTTGGTTGATCTGCCCATCTAGCTTATAGGCAGTGTCATGAATAAGAAATCCATCGCAAATATCACTATTCGCTCCTACCACAATTATACCATTATCGTGTAGCCATGCCAATGTTGCCGGCAAATCAAAAACATCTTTAGGCGCAGCTGCGATTAGGGCAATTGGCCATTGTTTTAAGGCAAGCAAATCAGAACCTATTTTATTAGTTGGCTTAGGGCCAATCCCGCCCATACCACAAGTTACGGCTAGCAGTATCTGCTCCTGTGAACATACTGCCATAGTGGCAGAGGCGGTTAATACACCAGTGGCTTTTTCGGTAATGGCTTGAGATAGAGAGCTAGCATCAATGCGGCTTAATTGATCTGCTTTTTGCCGCAAAGGCAAGAAATCCTCTAAGGTGCCGATTTTGATTTCTCCAGATATTATCCAGGCCAGTTGTGCCTGAGGATAGTGCCAGTTAGATAATATTTCCTGATCGGATATTGATACTAAACCTTGCCCGAGAAGGGCTGTTTCTATGAGATATTTATGCATTGGTTATCCTATGTTATTATATTTTCTGTTTGGTTGAATTTTGAAGATAATATGGCAAAGTACCTCACTCAATTATTTTTGAATGAGATACTTGCCATAATTTTTCGGAAACAAGGATCAATGAATCCTATAGCTGCCATTTTGTTTACTTAATTATTATTCCCGGTTTTTATTTCCAACCATCATACTGGTCTACATTTTCGGAATTAACCAGAGCAAATGGGGTCCAGAAGATATCCTCTGGAATTTCATGTCCTTGAACTGCTTTAAGTGAGAGGATCAAGCCAGCTTTACCAAAAAGGTAAGGGGACATAACTACTGAACCATCAAGCTCACCATTTTCGATAGAGGTTTTGGCTTCTTCAATAAAGTCAATACCAACTACTTTTACCTGATCTTTAACTCCGGCAGCTTTCATTGCTTCAACTACACCGAGAGCCATCTCGTCATTAGCGCACATAATTCCGCCTAAGTCCGGATTGGCATTTAAAATATTGGTAGCAATATCATAAGCCTTTTGGCGATCCCAATCGGCAGCTTCTACTGCTACGATTTCACCACCATTTTCTTCAAAACCAGCAATAGCGCCTCTTTTACGCTGTTCGCTGTTATCAGCACCGGCTTGACCTTCGATAACTGCTACTTTACCAGAACCGCCGAGTAACTCCATGATGTAAGTGGCGCCAAGTTTACCTTGGGCTTCGAAGTCAGATGTGACAAAAGCAACAATTTCTGCACCTGCATCAGCTGCTGCATCCTTATCAATATCGGTGCCAACAGCGACAACAGGGATACCCTGCTTAGTTGCTTCTGCAACAGGATTGACTAAGCTAAAAGGAGTCATTGCTGAAACAGCAAAAGCATCATAATCTTGAGCTAGTAGGGTAGTCATAGCGTCGGCCTGACCTTGTTCATCAGCTTCGTCAGGAGATGCTACAACATCGACAGTTACGCCATATTCTTTGGCTGCATCTTCATAACCTTCTTGGACTGTTACCCAGAATGGATTGGTCATACTGAAAGCAACAGCACCAATTTTTTCTCCGTTACCCATTTCTGGCAAGGGAGCAAGTGCTTCCAACATATCTGCTTCAGCTTGTTTAAGTAGTTCATTGGTGATAGTAAAAGTATCGTCTTCAGTCCCGTTTTGATCATTTTCCCCCATTTGAGACTGATCATCAGTGTTAGGCTGCTCGTCCTGAGCACAACCAGCAAACACTAGACATACTGCACATAAGCAAACCATAAGTAAAAGTAATAATTTCGATCTTTTCATAGTGAACCTCCTTAAAATAAATTTTGATATATTATTACCTTTGACATATGTCAGAGGCGATAACCATTATTGCTGATGCTCTGCCATAAAAGCTTTGACCTCATCTGGAGTAACTTTGATTCTAGGGCCAAAACGAAGGCATTTCATTGCACCAACAGCAGAAGCAAAATTTAGCGCATCCGAAGGTGTTTGTCCTTCAGCAAAATAGGCATAGATCAAGGCGCCTAAGAAACTATCGCCAGCCCCAGTAGAATCGATAGGGGTGATAGCATACGCTTTGGCGTTTATTGTCCGATTTTCTTGGATCCAGATTGCTCCGGTATCACCAGCCGTGCATACTGCGCCAAAATAGGGGTGATATTGATCATAAACAGCCTTCAAGGCTTGGTGATAGTCGCTAATGCCACTCCATTCACAATAACCATCTCTGCCGCTGATGATCAGATCTGCCAGAGATAAACCAGCATCTATTTCTTCATCTGTATTGCCCGCTCTCCGCATGAAACTAGGTGTGCACTGCATACATAGCACTACCGGGATGCCCTTTTCCCGACATCTTTTAGCCATCGCTACTGTTGCGGCTCCTGGGAAAAAATCAGCATAAAAAAGATCTACTCCATCAAGGATAGCATCATCTATCTCCTCTGGGTGTAAATCCATCAAACTATCACCAATATTGACAAAAATGCAATGTTGGCCATCTGCAGCTGCCAAAATATAAGTGTGGAGTGTTGTGCCGCCAGGTTTGGTTATTAGTAAATCATCGTCTATTCCATCAGCGCGAAGTGTATTGCGAAAAAGTTTGCCACATTCATCATCACCAATTTTTGCTAATAAGCATGATTTAGTTCCTAAAGCATTAAGTGCTACTAACATATTGGCGCAACTGCCGCCAGGCAAGATCTCCTCGTGTTCTACTACCTGGAATCCATCTTCTTTAGGAAGGAAGGGACAGGAGATAACAGTGTCCATTGCTGAGGCTCCCATCCCTAATACCTTTTTAATCATTTATGATCCTCCTTAGTTGCGTTATAGCTACTCTGATTCTTTTTCCCTGCGGTTTCTTGCTTCAGCTATGATTATCGCTAAAAGAATAATGACTCCGGTAATGAGTTGTTGATAATATGTAGGTATGGCTAACATGGTGAGACCGTTGCGTAAAACACTTAAAGTAAAACAGGCAATAAAAGTGCCTAGTATTGCCCCGCTGCCTCCATTAAGACTGCCGCCACCTAAGACAACGGCAGCAATAGCATCCATTTCATAGCCAGAGCCTGCTAACGGTGCTGCAGAGTTTAATCTAGCGGTCATGATTAGACCAGCTATGGCGGCGCAGAGACTAGATACAGCGTAAATGCTAATACGATAACCTTTGACATTAACCCCAGAACGGCGCAATGCTTCGGCATTGCCACCAATAGCGAGACTATATTTACCCCATAGTGTGCGGCTCATTATAATGGCAGCAATAATAGTAAACAGCAATGATATAGCGATTGGTGGATTGATTGGGCCAATAGTGCCGGTTCCCCACCATTTGAAGCTTTGGGAGAATCCATAAATGGATACACCACCTGTCAATACCAGTGCAATACCCCGAGTGATAGTCATTGTAGCTAGGGTAGTGATGAACGGAAAGAGTTTAAGATAAGAAATGAGAGCTCCGTTGATAATACCAGTAAGTACTCCGGATAAAATGCCTAATAATACAGCAGGTAGAACAGGCATGCCGGCTTTCATTAACACGGCCATGATAACGCCGCTCATGCCAGCGATGCTACCGACAGAAAGGTCAATACCACCGCTAGCGATAACAAAAGTCATTCCTAATGATAGAAGGAGATAAACAGAACATTGATCTAAAATATTGCGAAAATTTTTCCAGGTGAAGAAGAACTCAGAAGATACAGAAAGGCCGATTATCATTATAATTAATACTGCTGTTAACAGTATCTGGGGAAATGAACGCCTAATGGCTGTTCTAACTATATTATTGGGAGTAGAGATGCTGTTTTTCATTGAATAGCTCCATTTAAGGATGTACCGCTGACTATCATACTAACAATATCATCAGAAGTAACAGACTTAGTATCAACCAAAGCTAATACTTGTCCTTGCCGCATCACACAAATACGGTCAGATAGTTCAAATACTTGCTGAATATTGTGACTAATAATAATAACTCCATATCCCTGAACGGCAAGATTTTTAATTAATTGTTGAGTAGCCGCAGTTTCTCTAAGGCCCATGGCCGCAGTAGGCTCATCCAAGATGATCATCTTTCCGCCATGATGAATTGCACGAGCGACTGCTATAGCTTGTCTTTGACCGCCGGATAGATTGCCAACTATTTCTTCGTGGTTATGGATTGATATGTTAAGGTTGTTTAATAATTCAGCTGCCTCTCGGCGCATTTTTTTCTTATTCAACCAGCCAAAATTGCGGTATTCATGCCCTAAAAAAATATTTTCCCATACCGTTTGGGTGTTTACTAAAGATAAATCTTGATAGACGGTAGAAATGCCATTGTCTCCTGCTAATTTAGGAGTAAGATGGCCATATTCTTTCCCATCAACTATAATGGATCCAGAATCCGGAGTCAGCACACCTGATAGGGTCTTGATAAGCGTACTTTTGCCTGCACCATTGTCACCAACAATTGCTAGAACTTCACCACATTTAGCTTGGAGACTGGCACCTTTTAATGCTTCGATGTGTCCGAAGCTCTTTTTTAATTCTTTTACTTCGAGGAAAGGCTGGAGCTGTTCACCCACAAAAAGCACCCCCATTTATCAGGTAGAAGAATTTATAAAACATCTGGCGCAAAGTAGCTAAAGCTTCATAGCAAAAAGGGCAGCACCAATCGCCCCAGCATATCTTGCCCGGGGATCGCTTTTTACTTCATTCCCTAAGCGTGTGCTTAGAGCGGACAAAAAACTGTTTTGTTCACAAAGCCCACCTGTCAAATAGACTGGTTCGTCATTTTTCATTAATTTGGTGGCCTGTGAGTATATCTTATCAACAATAGAATCGATGATAGCATAGGCAATATCAGCTTTATTAGTTCCATTGCCAATTAGACTAATAACTTCCGATTCTGCGAAGACAGTACACATTGAGGAAATATGTACTCCGCCGCCTTCCATAGCAAGATCACATAATTGTGCAATGTTTATGCCTAAGGTATTGGCCATGATCTCTAAAAATCTTCCTGTACCGGCAGAGCACTTATCATTCATAATAAAATCTCTTACCTTACCATTACCGATGAGAATGATTTTACTATCTTGTCCACCAATATCTATGACGGTAGCAGGCTCTTGACCAAAAATATAGGTAGCCCCCTGGCCATGGCAGCTAATTTCAGTAATGCTTTTGTTAGCATAAGGTACTGCATTGCGTCCATAACCAGTAGCAACTACCATATCTGAATTAACATCAATATTTTGTTTTGCAAGTTCGGCAGCTAAATCATTTGCTGTTCCAATGCTGTCCCACCCTGTGGGACGTAAAATAGTAGTTATTAGCTCTCCTTTTTCATTTAAAATTGCTAACTTTGAGCTAGAAGAACCAATGTCTATTCCAATATAGTTCATAATTTTCTCCTAAACGGAAAGGTGGCCGATACCATAAATGGGAGGAGGATTATCTATGGCATCGGCGGCAAGACTTGAGTATTATTTTGGTAGGAAGGATGAAATTAACTTTTCTCGACGTGTTTAAGTATAGCATAGCATAATTGCTATTACAACAGTTTTAGCAGGTGTTTTATATTGTGTTTTTATATCAAACGCCTTTATTTATAGATGAATGCTATAAATAAAGGCGTTTGATTTTAGATCTTTTTAATATATATCAATAAATGTCTTTTAAAAATTTCTATTAATTTATATTAAATATTTCAATCAAGAAGATAAGTTATGGCTAATTTACCATTTACTGGATTTGGATAAATGCGGCAACGCACATCATAAACCTTTTCTACGTTTGATTCTGTGATAACTTCTTGCGGGAGGCCATGGGCGATTATTTCCCCATTTTTCATTAAATAAATATAATCACAACATTCAGCTGCTAAAGTTAGATCATGCATCGCAGCTAAAATACTGATATTGAGATTTTTTACCACAGATATTATTTGTAGCTGATATTTAATGTCTAGATGGTTGGTAGGTTCATCTAAAATCATGAATTGCGGTTCCTGAGCAATGGCACGCGCTAAGACAACTCGTTGCTTTTCGCCACCAGAAAGAGTAGAAAAACTTCTATCTGCAAAGCCAGATAAACCTACGGCTGCTATTGCTTTATCTGCTATTTCGTAATCTTCAGTGGTATCACGATCAATCATTTTTTTATGTGGTGTTCTGCCGATCATTACCATTTGCTTAACAGAAAAATCAAAATCTATCTCGTTAAACTGGGTAACAGCACTGAGCTGTTTGGCTAATTCTTTCCTGCGCATCGACAAAACATCTTGGGAGAATAAAGATATGGTTCCCCCTTGAGGCCGAATAGCTTGATATACTGCTTTAAGAAGAGTGGATTTACCACATCCGTTTGGCCCAAGGAGTCCCATAAAAAGTCCTTCCTGGACATGTAAGCAGATATCCTTAATAATTTGTTTTTTCCCCACCGATATACTGAGATCATCAATTAATAGGGCGGGGCGGTTTTTATCTTGTATCATGATTTGCTCCCTGCGCTAAAGCCGCGTCTTAAAATAATATATAGTAGCATTGGAGCACCAACTGCTGAAGTAATAAGCCCTAAGGGGAGTTCAGAATTAGGCATAAGCGTTCTAGCGAGTATGTCAGCCCAAATCATAAAAAGGGCACCTAAACACATAGCAAAAGGAAGCATTCGTCCATGCTCTGTGCCAACCAGGCCTCTGCTTATGTGGGGAATAATAAGTCCGGTATAAGCGATGATACCGTAACGGGCAACAATTACACCGGTTAGTAAAGAGGCGATTGCCATATAGATAGTACGCATTTTGGCGAGATTGATTCCCAAGGTTGCCGCCGCTTCCTCACCGAGCATCATCGCATTAAGGTTGCGACGTTGAAAAATAAAGAAAATAGCGGCTACTAGCACAATTATCGGCAGCAGACCAAATTTTCCCCATTTTGCTCCAGCGATACTCCCCATTTCCCAAAAGGCTGCTGTTTGCATACCTTCAGCTGATGGATTCAAATAGGTGATAAGGGTGGTGAAGGTTCCGCAGACCATATTGATTACCATGCCTGAAAGAACTAATTTAGCAGATGTCATACGGCTGCCGGTATTGGCTATAATCAATACAATAAACCCAGCTCCCAGGGCACCAAGGAAGGATGCAGTAGATACGCTGAGGCCACTTAAAAAAGATGCACCACCGAACCCCATCATTATCACAAAAGTTGCTCCCAATGATGCACCAGATGAGATACCGATAACATACGGATCGGCAAGCGGGTTCTGAACGGTAGCCTGCATTACAGTACCACATAGAGAAAGAGCAATACCTGCCAACAATGCAGCTAAAGCTCGGGGAAAGCGCATTTCCCATACAATATCGACATAGGCTGCTCGAGAGGTTGATTCTATGCCAAAAAGTTTATCAAAAAGGATTTCCAAGCTCTCGCCAAAAGGAATATTGACCTGACCTATTGATACGCATAGAACTACAGAAACGGCTATTGCTACTATAACTCCTACCATTAAAAACGGAAAAGCACGGCGCATTTTTATGTACCGCAATTCATCCGTTGGCGCTGTTTTTGCTACTTGTTGCCATTTTTTCTTCATTATTACGCCTCAGTTATATTTAGTGAAGATATCAATTAAAAATCTGATATCCTATAATCTTCTTCAAAATCAGCAAGGTGCTTAGTCACATAAGCTTCAACCCATTTGCGTTCCAGCTCATACAAAGCATAAAGCTTATCATTATCATGATCACCAAAGCGGTCAGCCAGTTCAGTTATTTCGGGTATCTGTTGATAGACATTATTAAAACGAGTGTAATAGTCATCATATATTTTATCGCAGTCTTCACTTAGTAACTGCGGCAAGCTTTCTTCGCTAAGAGTGATGCCCAAAAATCTGTCCCGCGGAGCATCATTATCGTAATTTTTCTTTACCCAATCTATCCATTCGGATTCACTTCGATAGGGTTCATTATGTATGCCATCAATAAGCTCAATATATGGTTTAGCTTTATCTGGTACTGATAATAAATCGTCACTGTTAATACGCTCATTTTCCAACTTTTGAGCAAACCCAATATAGTTAAAAGGGTAGATACTTCTGGTGTGCTCACCGGGAAGCTCATCTAGTTGATCTAAGAGCTCGTCCAGGACGGGAATGGAGCTTTTAGAGAGGAAGATCTGTTCTTGGCGGTGATATCCTAATTGAGCAGCGATACGTGCAATTTTGAGTAAAAAGTCGAACTCTCCGCGGCGTCCTGCCCATAGGTCATGTACAGAGCGGTTACCGCAGAAAGTCAGAGAAAGACGGTCGTAGCCAGCCCTGCGGTGTCTTTCAAGCAAGCTGTACATATCGTCTTGTGGCATAAAAATGCAGCCGTTCATTTGCAGTGGTAGAGGACGGTAGCTACCTCTTGCGCATAGCTCTCGATATGCCTTCGACTGTTCATAATTCATGGTGGCATGAGTATAGAGGATAAAAGGAGCAAAGGTGTCTATTTTATTAGTCTGTTCTTTCCACTCTAAAAAACGTTCCATAACTTTAACGAATTGAGAAAAAGAAATATCATCAAAACGTTTTTTCCCTACAGAACAAAAGCGGCAATGGTTACAGCATACCTGATTATAGGCAATGATAACTATGCCGGCAATATTAAGTGGTGCTAACATTTGTTAATCCCTTACTGAATCCAGCGCTTCATATACAACATTGGCGCCAGAAGCGATATCATAACCATAATTATCCAAGCGATAATCCATGCTGATCATGATGACCTTATCATTCTGAACAGCACTCATGCTTTGGAATTCAGGTAGGGATTTGAAGTTCTCAACTGCGTCTTCTGGATCCCCTTCGATGCGTAGAATAATTATATCTGGGTCAGCAGCAACGATAGCCTCTTTACTTACTTGGTTGCTTTCAGTATCTGCTATCATTACCGGATCTCCGCCAGCAAGCCTGATCAAATCATTGATAATGGCTTCTCCTGAGTAATTGCAGTAAAGATCGTTTTCAATATGATATTCCCATTGGGTGAGTACCATTACAGATGGGGTGTCCGTTGCAGCCGCAGCTTTTTCTTTAATCTCTAGCAGTGAATCACGCTGTTGAACTAAAAATTCACCCATAGCGTCTTGGATATCGAATATTTTACCGAAATTCTCTAAAGATGTGAAATAGTCATCAATAGTTACAGATCTACCTGCCTCGAAGCAGGACATATTAGTAAGATTGAAGATAGTAGTACCACGTCCATTTATTTCTTCAATAGTACCTAAATCGTCATCATAAAAAAGTCCGCCGTATGCAGAAGCTATTAAGTCGGCTTCAGCATCAACTACAACTTCTTTGCTAGGCCATAATTCAGCTAA
>CALYAP010000007.1 GCA_944393575.1 uncultured Clostridia bacterium | reverse complement strand
TCCTTTCGTCAGTTGGTATTATCATCTTTTAAGGGAGAAGACTATGGATATCCCGAGTAGCTTTTTGATTATCCACTATCTATCTTGATTTGTTGGATTATCCAGCAGTGTATTTTAGAAAGTCCTGTCTTTTAGGCCAATAAAATACTGCTGGCAGAGCGCGAAGGGTACAGCCCCCGACTCTTGCGTGGATGTACAGAGCGCCTACCGCCATTGGAGATCCAGCTCCAATGGTACTTTATGGTATAACAAATTTTCTTCCTTTCCGCAAGCAGAGGACATGAGGTAGGGCTATCTGGCCTAGCGGATTATTGCCGTTGCTTTTTGACTTATTAGTCAGTCTCGGCAGCCAAACTCAGCAGCCAAGTACGGTGGTCACGCCCAGCAGCCAGATTCCGTAGCCAGGAATATCAGCAGGCTCAGCAGCTTCCCTGGGTATTCCGTTTGGAGCATGGTGCCCTCTTTGAACCGTTGCTATCTCAGATAGTCCGTTTGTTGTGTGGAGTGCGGCAGCCTTCTGGAGGCAGCCGCTTGGAGCGCCCCTCTGCTTGGGTGATTTCAGCCGGGAGCACCATGGCTGAGGCGGCCTATGTATGGCACAGCTCCCTTATGCTATAAGGATACCGTCCAGTACGGGGTCTCGTCCGCAGTGGGGAGGATAGTATCTCGCTATGAGGTATTATGCCTGTGCAGAGCAGATGCTTTTTTGCTGTTCTGGGCGGGCTATTTTGTTGCTCTAGGGGCCGGGTGCTGGTCTTCCCTTTCGGATGAGGGTTGGCGCGAACCTTGGAAAGGCTTCCTATATAGCTTCACCCTTAATAATAAAGTAAGTATAATATAATAAATAATGGCAATTTAGCGTATGGATACAGTGACTGTTCCATTATTTTTAATAGGCTCTTCTTGCCGCTGGGTATAATGCATAAGGCCGCAGGACGCTATTTCCTGCGGCCTTATGCGGCCGAAAATGTACTTCGTACCAGAATTACCCATCCCCGCGATGTTTTTCTGGTACTGACTGTTTTTACTCCTAACTCAAGCTAACCACAGCAGCTGCCCAATAGCTATCCGCAACTACAGTTGCTTTCCTTATCCTAAGCGCAGCCCTACTGTTTCCTTGCCTTTAGCCAGATTTCCATAAAACCATTCATTGGAATAACTCTTCCTGGAAGGTAATGCTCTCGGCAATACGGAAAATTTCCTCCAGCTCCAGCGAAGAATAAATGTGAAACAACCAATTATAATCGCTCCACAGCACATTAATATTTCGCTCATTGATGGCAACAATCGCCGGATAATCTTGTACCTCATAGTCAAAGTAGTACTGGGTATGTTCATTATCCATCGATAACCCAGCTGAAGAAGAATATATCGTGATACTAATAAACTGATCACCTTTTTCGTATCGTAAATGTGTTGATGCAAAATTATATTGTATATCAGTCAGTTCAAAGCCCTCCGGAAGATAGGTCGGTGCATAAAAGGGATATTGCGCTTCTTTATCTTTTGACGCTGATGAGGATCCATCGATGACGGAGAAAAGCTCGATATGATCATCCTTCCATTCTATGGAGAACCCATGAATCACCTGGCGGAATTGTGGTGAAACAGCAAACAAAAAAGTTGGGATCGCCAACAAGGTGAAGATCGTGATCAAGGCGATCACCAGTATCCTGCGCATACCAGTATTGCTTTTGCCAGAACGATGATGCTCCTTTTGTTCTTTCAGCAGACGGTCGATCCGGGCGTCCAACTCCGGTGTCTCCAATGGCGGTTGCTCCGGAGCCTGATTGCTAAACTCCTCTTCCAACTCCTTGTGGTGTAAAAAAGCTGCATAGCGCAGCAGCAGCTCTTCCTCATTACCGCAGGGCCATTTATCTTTCCACTTGACCCGCTTTTTTTTCGGCATGGTCTTCTCCTTCTTTAGCTAAACTCTTTTGCAGCGATTTAAGCGCCCGGCAAATGCGCACCCGCACATTATCCGGGCTTATTTGCAGATATTCGCTGATCTCCTGATCGCTGAGCCCATTGCCAAAGCGCAGCAACAGCACATCCTTATAAATATCCGGCAAGGCCATGATCTGCTGCACCGCCAGCTGAAAGGTTTCCTGCCGGCTGAGCATCTCGGTAAAATCAGCTTCTTCTGCTATCTCTATATCTTTGACTGGTTGTACTTTTTTACTGCGGGAGAGATAGTTAAGACAACGGTTTTTGACCATGATATAAAGATAAGGGGCGTTTTTATCGGCCTGGTCATATTTTAATATCTGCGGGTTTTCAGCCAGTTTGACAAAAACATCATGCAAAATATCCTCTGCCGCGGCTTGATCATTAAGCATTTTCAGGGCATAGCTTAGTAGCCTGCTTTTATACCCCAAATACAATTCAAGCAGGAGATCGCGCTTAATAGGATCATCGATGGAGAGGAGTAAATTAAGCATTTTTTCCCTTTCTATTAGTATTACAATTGAAACGTTGTTTTGTTACAGAATAATGTCGAAAAATTTTAACCCTCTTCATCTTTATTTTAGACAAAGGCGCTATTTACGGCAAGTGTGAAATCATAGATTTGTAATAAAAAGGAAAATCAACTGTATAATCAATGATCTTGACCTTGCCCCGCTGATTCTGCCCTTTGTTATCTTCATGGGTCTTGTTAAATATTTTTGGCGCAACAGGCAAAAGCATCTTACACAATCTAGGCAAAATTTAATATAGCAAAGGCGTCACCCGCTGGGTGGCGCCTTTTTTCTGCCCTATCTCATAACAGCTAGTCAACGGCAATATCTGCTTATCTAATATTTGCCTCTCTAATCTTCACCGCACTAATATTTACCTCGATTCCCCTTTTACCAGGCGACTGGCTATGTCCCAAGAAAAATCTCCATCCCAGCGATGATGAAGATAACTGACACTCCACCCATGTTAGGCTAAGAATGCAAGTGATGCTAGCGTACTGCTTGCGGGCACTGCAAGATTGCATTGGCAAAACTATGACAGGGAAGGAGGGGAAAATCAGCAGTATTAAAAAGTTGGAACAAGACGGGCTGATTTTCAGCTGGCTTACGCTATGAATGGCGTATCCTCACCTGATACTTGATTTATGCCGGCTAAAACAAAGGCTGCTCTAGAGCAAAATGTTTTTGCCAGGTTTAGCAAGGCACCAGATGCTGG
>CALYAP010000006.1 GCA_944393575.1 uncultured Clostridia bacterium | reverse complement strand
GAAAAGATTTCTGCTGAAGAGCAGCAGCTAGCTATGGCAAAAGAAAAATATGAAGCTGCTAACAGCAAAAAGGTTGAACAAAACGCCCGGCTCCAGGAGAGGCAAGCAACGTTAAATAAAACTATACTAGATCAGCAACAGTCTTATGCTTCATACTGCTTAGCGCTCCAAGAAAGTGGATTCACCAATGAAGACCAATATCATCAAGCTATTCTATCTGCAGAAGAGATCAAGACCTTGCGAAAAGAAATCAATGATCATCAAACAGAGTTAGCTAAAACAACCGCGCTTATTGAAGGATTAGAACACAATCTTCAAGGCAAATCACTTGCTGATACCGCAAATCTAAACAATCAGCGTCAACAACTTTTGACCACCAAGCAACAACTTGAGGCAGAAGATAAGGAAGTATATTCCCGCCTCAGCAATAATAAAAATTGTCTGCTTAATATCCAAACATACCAAAAAAAGTATGCCGCCGCCAGTCAGGAATTAGCTCAAATGCTAGACCTAGCTAAAACAGCAAATGGGCAACTCACAGGCAAGCGCAAATTGTCATTTGAACGCTATGTACAGGCAGTGTATTTCCAGCAAATTATTAGTGAGGCTAATAAACGGCTACTGCTAATGACAGAAGGCCAATATCAGCTATTGCGCAGAGAAGAAGGGTATGGCAATAGTCAAATGGGTTTGGATTTAGATATTCTCGATCACTTAACAGGTAAAAAAAGAGATGTACGAACCCTCTCTGGCGGAGAATCTTTCCAAGCAGCATTGTCCATGGCATTAGGCTTATCTGATATCATTCAAAGGTATTCCGGTGGAGTACAGCTTGACACCATGTTTATAGACGAAGGCTTTGGCTCTCTTGATAGCGATTCCTTGGAAAAAGCTATCACTATTCTCAACCAACTATCTGGCAATAACAGGCTAGTAGGAATCATCTCCCATGTCACTGAACTGCGAGAGCGAATAGACCGCCAACTGATCGTAAAAAAATCAGCTAACGGTAGCACTGTAACAATCCAAATATAAGCTCCTAGCAGTCAAATAGGCAGGAAAATCTTCGTCTGAGTGCGAAATTTAATTAAAAACACAGACAAAAATAAGTTATTTTTTTATTACGCGTATAAAATAACGCTTTTGGAGGAAAAATGCCTGCAAGGATACCTCAAGAGACCTTGGATGAAATAATGAGAAGCGCCGATATACTTGATATCGTCGGCGAATATGTTTCCTTGCAAAGGAAGGGCCGCAATTATTTCGGACTTTGTCCCTTTCATGATGAGGATACCCCTAGCTTTTCCGTCAACCCGGAAAAACAGTTTTATAAGTGTTTCGGCTGTGGCGAAGGGGGAAATGTCATCGGCTTTCTGATGAAAATAGAGAATCTCACCTTTCCAGAGGCAGCTAGGCGTTTGGCAGAACGATATGGTATTACTATCCCGGAGGAAGAACTTTCCCCCGCCCAGTTAGCGGCCCAGCAGGAACGGCAAAATCTCCTCGCTGCGCATCGGGAAACAGCAGAGTTTTATGCCTCCCAGCTACCGCTATCCAATATCGCCCAAGCTTATCTAAAAAAACGTGGTATTGACCAAGCAATGGCGCAAAAATTTGGCTTAGGCTATGCTCCTGAAACCGACTGGCAAGCGCTTACCAAACATCTAACTGCTAAAGGCTACAGCGAAAAATTACTCATTGAAGGAGGGCTGGTCAGTAGAAGCGCCAAAAATGGCCAATGTTTCGATAAGTTTCATGGCCGGCTAATTTTCCCCATCAGGGATAACCGAGGAATAGTGATTGCTTTCGGCGGCAGAGCCTTAGGTGACGAACAGCCTAAATATCTCAACTCCATGAATACCCCTATTTATAATAAATCTGCCCATCTTTATGCATTAGATTTAGCAGCTAATACTATTGTTAAAGAAAAGCGCATTTTTATCATGGAGGGGTATATGGATGTATTGGCTGCCCATCAATTCGGGATAACCAATGCAGTCGCATCTCTGGGGACAGCATTTACCGACCAACAAGCACGGTTACTCAACAGGTTGGCTCCACAGCCGCCAGAAAAGCTTTCTGTCATCCTAGCCTTTGACGGTGATGGTGCTGGAGCCAAAGCAGCACTGGCATCTTTGACAAAGCTCTCAACCTATGATTTTCTTGAACCTCAGGTCATGGTATTTCCACAAAAACTGGATCCAGATGAATTTTTGCGCCAATATGGGATGCGCGGCTGGCAAAGATTACTTGATAAATATTGTTATTCACGCCTAGACTATTTACTGCTTAGGACAATGGAAAGACATGACGTAAACACTGCCAGCGGTAAAGGGGATATCGTAGCAGAACTGCTACCAGCAATAGCATCTACCAAAACACAGACCGAAAGGGAAAGCTTCATCCGCAAACTGGCTCGTCAACTACAAGTGAGCGACACTGCTATCTATGCTGATTTAGCAAAAAGCGGCCTTTTAGATGGGAAAAAATTGACAAATCACCGGCCAGCAACTAAACCGCAGCCTAAAAAAGAGACACACCAACACCCTGCGCAGCTCCAACTATTGGCACTAGCTATTGGTAATCAAAAAATTTTCGACAAAGCAAAGGCAGAATTAGCTGACAATTTCGGTGTCAGCGACCAAGAACGCCAGCTAATCACTCTTATTGAATCTCTTGGAACAGAATATGACTTCCACCCTAATTCATTATTCAACTATCTCAGGGAAGAAAATGAAGGGTTACGGCAATTTATGTTGAAATTATTAGAAACAGATATTACCGGTGAAGATCCTTATGTCTTGGCAGATAGTTGTATCAGTATTATCAAGCAGCAACTAGTAAAAGATAAAATAGCACAGATCAACCGCGATATCTCCGCTGCTGAAGCTAATAATGAAGATTGTCGTGAGCTATTGAAAGAAAAATTACGTCTGTCTACCCTATTAATAAAAAAAGGTGAACAGTAATGTCATTTTTTACCAATGCTCCGTCATCATTATAATCTCTATTATTCAGTCCCATTTAGCAAGAAAGGAAATTCAGGTGGAACAGCATAACCTCGATGAAACTGTTAAAAAATTACTTGAATCCGGTAAAAGTAAAGGGTTCATCTCTACCAATGAAATCTCAGACGCTTTGGCTGAGTTTGAGCTTTCTACTGCCCAAATGGAAGAGATTTTTGATCAGTTCGCCAAAGAAGGAATAAGTTTAACCGTCAACGACGTGGTGATGGAAGCTATTACGGATCCTGATGATAGCGATATCACCCAGGTAGTAGAACCTTTGGAGATAGACCTCTCTGTACCGGACGGTATAGCTATAGATGATCCGGTGAGAATGTATCTCAAAGAAATCGGCCGTGTTCCTCTGCTGACTGCCGAGGAAGAAGTCGAATACGCTAAAAGAATGGAAACCGGAGATGAAGAGGCCAAGCGCCGTTTGGCTGAAGCCAATCTTCGCTTAGTTGTCAGCATAGCCAAACGCTATGTTGGTCGTGGTATGCTCTTTTTAGACCTGATCCAAGAAGGAAATTTAGGCTTGATTAAAGCTGTAGAAAAATTTGACTACCATAAAGGTTATAAATTCAGCACCTATGCTACTTGGTGGATTAGACAGGCGATTACTAGAGCTATCGCTGATCAGGCACGCACAATTCGTATCCCCGTGCATATGGTGGAAACAATCAATAAACTGATTAGAATACAACGGCAATTAATTCAAGAATTAGGCAGAGATCCTTCTCCCGAAGAGATTGCAGCGGAAATGGAGATCCCGGTAGAAAGAGTACGGGAGATTTTAAAAATATCTCAGGAGCCTGTTTCTCTGGAGACTCCTATCGGTGAGGAAGAAGATAGCCATTTAGGTGATTTTATCGAGGATGAAGAAGCCTTGGCTCCAGCGGAAGCTGCCAGTTTCTTCCTGCTAAGGGAGCAGCTTGAGGACGTCTTAAGCACTCTTACGCCACGTGAGAAAAAAGTATTGCAGCTACGTTTCGGCCTAGAGGATGGAAGAAGCCGTACTCTAGAGGAAGTAGGCCAGGTTTTTAATGTCACCAGAGAAAGGATCCGACAAATAGAGGCAAAGGCTCTGCGTAAACTACGGCATCCCAGCAGGAGCAAAAAACTTAAGGACTATCTTGATTAAACTATCAATGATTGTCAAAGCTTTATTATCTATTTACTTTTATTAATGCATCAGGGATAAGTTGGTCTGTTAAGAACGGCTTATCCCTGATTTACTTATTTTACCAGTATGGGTAAAATCGCTGTATTGATCCTTTAATCGTATACAGCAACCGATAGTTGCGCAGATTTTTACTAAAATAGATAGCGCAACCACCATTATTTTGCGATAATAGGTATGCAAAAATAAAGAAAGAAGGGCCTGCTATGAATCTGGAAATCGCCAACCGTCTTGTTCAGCTAAGAAAAGAACACCATCTCTCCCAAGAAGAGCTGGCTGAAAAAATTGGCATCAGCCGCCAGGCTGTATCTAAATGGGAGCGGGCAGAATCATCTCCTGATACTGATAATCTTATCCTCTTATCCAAGCTTTATCACATCTCGATTGACGAACTACTGCGGACCAGTGATGAAGAGACGCTAGTTTCTCCCTGTCCTCAGGAACCAACTACGAGCAATAATGATAGCCTCTCAACCGATCCAGAAAGCACAAAAAAAGATAAAGAAAATGCCATGGAAAAGTTCCCCTATCCTCTCTTAGTCACTATCATTTATTTGGCGATAGGATTAATTTTCAATAAGTGGCATCCCGGTTGGTTGATCTTCCTGACTATACCTATTTATTACTGTATCGCTGAAATAATTTACCCCAAACAAGAGAAATAAGCATTAGCAACCATAAAATTTTATAATAGCGCACAAAACAAGCAGGGTGTTTACTTAGAGATATTAACTATTCCCCTGCTTTTTGTCGGATAAAAGCAGCTAGCAAATTTTATATGTCTTTTCTAAATAGAATTTAAAAAACTATATTTTCTTTTTTTATAACATATGATTGCAGGCTTTTATGACACCCGTTTTTCTCATAAAACCCTTCCAGGCCTGGCTGTGCGCCAAAATAGAGCATAGTTGGTGTATTATCTTGAGCCAGCTTAAGAAGCCTGCTGCCAATTCCCTGCTTTTGATATTTGGGAAGCACAAGCAGTTCAGTAATGGTACCAAAATAATATCCGTCTGAAAGAATTCGCAGACAGCCTACCAACTCATCACCATCATAAGCCGTTATATTTAAGGTTTTGGATAAAGCAGTTTGTGTTTTATCCATATTATAATCCCCCGGCCATACTTTGTTGACAAAGGAAATAAATATGGCGGCATTAAGTTCTTGGTCATCAACTTTATATTCCATTATTGTATCTCTCCAACTGCCTATTATCTCATACAGCTATTGACAAATTTAAGCGGTACACCCATTCGTTCAGCCACTTGGTCAGGGGTCATCCCACTATCTAAAAAGCGCTGGCAAACTACTTTCATATTTTCTCCAACTTCAATTATATGTCTATCCGGATCATAGAAACGAACCACCCGCTGACCCCAGGAATGCGTCTTGACCGGATGCACATATTCTATTGACAATTTCTTGAGTTTTTCGGCAAATCGGTCAAAATCATCCTCTTCAAAATAAACTTCGCTATTGTTTGTCCCAAAAGAAATTTCACTTGTCCCGATGAAGTTTTCCCATGTTTTCAGGGTCTGTAGAGCCAAGCCACCAGTTAAGGTTTTGTTCGCACCAAAATCCATAACCACATGCAGCCCCAGCACTTTTTTATAAAACTCAACTGTCTTATCCATATTGGTCACAATTAATAAAGGGTTTTTAAATTTCATTTCAAACACCTCGGCAAATTTTTCATTATGATTTGGCTTTCTCTTGGACTATAACAAATTCACCACATTATCCATTCAGCATCAGCGTTGTTTTTATCTTTAATTATGGCAAGCAGGATTATCAAAACTGATAACCCTGCTTTTTAATATATTTTCTACAGTATTTACTTGTATTTATCATTTTTCTTTTGTCAGGTCAGCATATTCAGCACTAACGATCTGGATCAGATTATCCGGTGCTGTTTCGATCTGAGCGCCTATTTTTCCAGCGGAAAAGAACATCCTCTCCAGAAGAATAGCGCTCTCGTCTACGAAAGTACGGAACGGCTTCTTCATTCCAATCGGCGAACAGCCACCATGAATGTATCCCGTATGCTTCAATAAATCCTTACTGGGACACATTTCAATATGTTTCTCCCCTGCTGCCTTGGCTGCTTTTTTCAAATCCAATTCTTTTGCTACTGGGATCACAAAAACGAAAAATTCTCCTGAGGCGCCAATCGTAACTAAAGTTTTATAGACTTCTTCTATGGGCATACCCATCTTTTGAGCAACAGAGACGCCATCGATCTTGCCGTCCTTATCATCATAGCCATGGGCTATATAAGCAATTCCTGCAGCATCTAAAAGACGCATTGCATTGGTCTTAGCAATATTAACTGCCTTAGCCATCTTATTATATCTCCTCCAGTTGATAAATCAGCTATATTTTTCAGCTAAATGCCGGGCAACAAACACTCCAGAGGCAGACGCCTGGGATAATGAATGGGTAACACCTGATCCATCGCCTACAGCATAAAGATTCTCCACTGATGTCATCAGCTTATCATCAACCGCTACGCGAGAATTATAGAACTTGACTTCTACGCCGTAGAGTAAAGTATCCTCATTGGCAGTACCAGGAGCGATCTTATCTAAAGCATAAATCATTTCGATAATGCTATCTAATTGCCGTTTAGGAATAACCAAAGAAAGATCACCTGCGGTAGCATTCAGCGTTGGCCGAGTAAAGCATTTTTCCATCCTACGGGGAGAACTACGGCGTCCTTTAACCAAATCGCCGAATCTTTGCAGCAACACCCCGCCGCCTAGCATATTAGAAAGACGGGCTATGTGCTCACCATAACCGTTACTATCAGTAAAGGGCTCGGTAAAACAATTGGATACTAAAAGAGCAAAATTAGTATTCTCCGTGTGTAGCGCTGGGTCCGCATAACTATGGCCATTAACAGTAACGATACCATTAGTATTCTCTGATACTACTTCTCCGTAGGGATTCATACAGAAAGTGCGTACCATATCATTATACTTATCTGTCTTATACACAATTTTACTCTCATAAACCTCATCGGTTATATCGCTAAACACCTCTGCCGGCAACTCTACACGCACGCCGATGTCAACGCGGTTACTCTTAGTCTCAATACCAAATTCATCACAAATTTCCGAGATCCAGCGAGAGCCACTCCGGCCACCAGTAAGGATCATATCATGACAACGGTATTCTTCTCCATCATCAGTGCAGGCAATAAAATCGCCGTCTGCTAAGCGCTGAATCGAGGTAACGCTGACGCCAAAAATAGTTGGCACGCGGTCTTTAGTATAATCATAGATGTTTTTAAGAATTCCCTTATTACGGTCAGTGCCCAAATGGCGAACCTTAGCATCCAAAAGGTAAAGATTATGCCGTAGCGCTTCTTTTTTGAGCCGGGCGCTGGTAGAATACAGTTTAGCTTCTGCTCCACCCATAGAACAGATTACACTATCAACATATTCCATCAAGGACATAGCTGCCTTGACCCCGATATAAGTGTGCAGATCTCCGCCGAACTTGGTCGTAATATTATATTTGCCATCAGACAAAGCACCAGCCCCACCATAGCCATTCATGATCTGGCAAGGACGGCATTTGATACAGGTATTGGTTTTGCCTGCATTAATTGGACAAATACGCTCTTCTAAGGGACGCCCCTTTTCAATCATCAAAACAGTGGCATTATTAGGTATTTTGGTTAATTCATAAGCAGCGAAGACTCCTGCAGCCCCAGCACCAACAATAATGATATCATAGAATTTCATAAGCTACTCCTATTACTAAAACTCTCATAATAATTTCTTTTACTCCTATAACTTATTTTATCGCATATATACCTACTTATGTCAACTAATTAATTATCAATAATGCTAATAAAAAGCTTTTTTTAAGTGCAATTTTCTACAAATAAATAATAGACAACACAAAATACGACAATTATACAATTCACTAACGACAGATAAATTAAAAGGACTAAAATAGTATTTTATTGCACAAAGCATGATTTAAGAGAGATTATGCCCTCCCTTTTGCATAGCGTAAATATTTATTAGCGAAATTTGTCGTATATTAGCATTGCACCTTTAACCTGGAATTAATAAAGAATATTCAGAATTCGACAACTAATAGAACTTCGACCGCCCATGCCGTTTAGCAGTAAATTAAGTAAAATTTTTGTAAAAAAGCGCTTAAAGTAACTCTTTTATACTATTTTTGTCCACAAAGTGTCACAAAAAAATGAAATCCTATCTAGCTGGGGTTATTATATAAAATAAACAACGACAAATTCTTTATCCCCAACTTATCCACACTTAACATACATTCTTATTAATAAATATACAGGGGATAAACATCCCCTGTATATTACCTGCTAAAGTTATACTCTTTCGACATTTTTTGCAAACATATTAGTATTCTAAACGCTCCGCATCTCCCCAGAGGCGCTCCAAATTATAATACTCACGCTCTTCTTCCAGAAAAATATGAATCACTATTGAACCAAAATCAAGCAAAATCCATTTTCCCTCGCGGTAGCCCTCAATCCGCAAAGGGGCATTACCACATTCTTTCATCTTTTCTTCGATATTATCGCATATAGACTGTGCTTGTCGGGTATTAGTAGCGGAAACCAATAGAAAATAATCGCAAATGACCGTTAGTCCTTTTAGCTTGAGGCTAATGATATCACGGCCTTTTTTCTCTTGGGCCAATTCAATACATTTTTGCAACATGGTTTCTACATTGTTTTCCGTCATTGAGCAACCTCCATTTTATTCACTATCAGTATTTAACTTGACTCAAAAGCTTATTCTTGTTCTTTTATCTTATTTCTGTATATCTGCCAAATTTCCTCTGTGAAAGGATGAACCTCATCAGATCGCTTAGCTAAAAACCCCATCGTATTTTGCAGCATAGCTTCTATTGCCTGATCCAAATTGCGATAAGCCAGCGCCCGAATTTTCTCTATACCCTGCCAGGGTTTACGATTTGGTTCAATTTTATCGGCCAAATAAATGATTTTAGCCAGATCGCTCATATCCTCCTCAGGGACTGTATGTGTGCGGATAGCATCAGCTATTTCGTTATCATTTATCCCCCATTCTTCTTCCAACATAGCTGCAGCCACTGGACCATGAAGAATATCAGTGTGCTCTTTAGTCCACTCGTCTACGGGAATATTATGTAACAATGCTAATCTTAGCATCTCATCAGTAGATTTATTCTTGGCGCAATCATGCAGCAATCCAGCCAAATAAGCTTTCTGCGAATCAATTTGCCAATGTTTGGCTAGCTTTTCTGCCTCGGCAGCAGTACCTAAAGAATGCTGGTAACGATGCGGTGAAAGAGTCTGAGATAAGCGTTTTTTAATTGTCGTTATATCTATATCCATTATTCTGTCATCTCTAAGCATTATTTTATTGCCGGTAAAGCCGATATTTATATATATACTCCTCGACAGCTTCTGGAAGCAAATATTTGATCGGTCGCTCTTCCTGTACTCTAAAACGAATATCAGTAGAGCTGATATCCAGACCGGGAATCTCCATCACATCTATTTTGTTCCGCCACGGGGCAGGCAATTTCTCCAGCTTGGCCAAATCAAATCCCGGGCGGGTTGCCGCCACAAAACGGCACATAGACAATAGACGCTCTGGCTGACGCCAAGTCCCTATATCTAATACCGCATCAGCTCCAGTGATAAAATAAATATCTGCTTCATTATGATACTCTTGAGCAATAGCAGCTACCGTATCTACAGAATAAGAAAAACCGCTGCGCTCTACTTCTATTAGCGAAAGATCAAAATGCTGATTAGATGCTATAGCCAAAGCAACCATCTCCGCACGGGCAGGTGCTGCTGTAGAATGGCTATTTCTTTTATGCGGTGGGGAGCCGGCAGGGATAAAAATCACCTTATCCAAGGAAAAGGTATACCAAGCTGCCTCAGCTATTACTAAATGACCATAATGAATAGGATCAAACGTCCCACCCATAATACCGATGCGTGTTCTCGACATATTATCACTCTGCATATTCAAATTCATTGCCGGCAATGCTTACCGTATCGCCAGGTTCTACCCCAGCTTCGCATAAAGCATTTTCCAGCCCCATCTTGACAAAAATCCTCTGCATTCTTAAGACAGCGTCATCATTATTGAGATCGGTCATCTGGACTAATTTTTCTACCCGCTCGCCAGTAACCTGCCAAATGCCATTAGCATCCTTTTCAATAACAAAAGGCTCCTCCGCTCTAACGACAGTATTTTTAACTACCTCGGTTTGAGGGATATAGGGCATGATCGGGATCTCGTCCAAGAGCTCCTTAACTCTCCACAGCAAAGGTTTGATACCTTCTCCGGTTAAAGCAGAGATTGAGAAGATCTCATATTTATCACCAATCTTATTTTGCAGCTCAGCCAGATTTTCCCCAAATCCTGGCATATCAGCTTTATTAGCGGCAATAAGCATCGGACGGCTAAGAAAATCTTCTTTATAAAGGCTCAATTCCTCATTAATAAGCATAAAACTTTCATAAGGTGAACGTGTTGCATATTCGCTTAGATCCAATACATGGATCAGAATGCGGTTACGCTCTGCATGGCGTAGGAAACGGTGACCTAGACCGATACCAGAAGATGCACCCTCGATGAGGCCGGGAAGATCAGCAACTACAAAGCTAGTCTCGTCATCCAGACGTACCATACCCAAATTTGGCTCCAATGTTGTAAAAGGGTAATTAGCTATTTTAGGCTGAGCTGCTGAAATCTTCGACAGTAGCGTTGATTTGCCGGCATTTGGCAAACCAATCAGCCCCACATCAGCGATTAGCTTCAACTCCAAGATCAAGGTGCGTTCTTGTCCAGGTTCTCCTTTTTCGGCATAAGCAGGAGCTTTATCCTTGCCGTTAGCGAAGCGGACATTACCGCGTCCTCCGCGCCCACCTTTAGCTGCCACAAATTCTTGCCCGGCATGAGAGATATCAGCCAAGAAATTGCCTGCTTCATCTTTGACAATGGTTCCCAACGGAACTAATAGACGCATATCCTCTCCCCAGGCGCCATTCATATTTTTAGACATTCCATTAGCGCCTCTGGGAGCTTTATAGTGCCGCCGATATTTAAAATCGTTCAAGGTCGATAGCGCACTATCACCGACTAAAATGATAGATGCGCCCCGACCGCCATCACCGCCGGCAGGACCGCCCAAAGGCACATACTTTTCTCGGCGAAAGGCCACTGCCCCATCTCCGCCATCGCCAGCTTTGACAAAAATTTTTACATAATCACAAAACATCAGTTTATTCCTCTAAAAATGGTTCATATCCTAGAATATTTATTATACACAAAATTGACATAATAAGTCAAACAATATCATTAGTATAGGAGTAGCTGCAAAAAAGCACAATAAAAAGAAAAACAGCAAATGGCAGATAAAACAAAACCGCATTGATAAAAGGAGCGCTAGTATGGCAGCAACTAATGGTCCAGACAATTCATTGGAGAGAATAATAGTTCTTTACCAGCAAGAACTGCATAATAAGCTCCAGTCTCTTAATACTATCCAGCAGCGATATCAGCTTCTCAACAGCCAGCTGCAGCAGCTTAACAAACAAGAGGATCAATCATACGCCGTGGTACGAAAAGCTACTGCATTACGCCAGAAATCACTAGCGCTTATTGATGATATTAAAGACCCCCCAGGGCATATTACTGATAATAATACCACTGACAAACTATGCCTTGAACTTACTGTCCAAACGGCATTTCTCAACGCATATAAAATCTCCCTGATGCGTGCCTTGACCTACGAATCACTTGTTGATACTGAAAACAAGTATAGCATAGCCAAAGCTGAAAAAGATATTATTAGTGGACAATTAGCTATATTAAAAAAATTTGCTAAAGCTACAAAATATTATCAGCAACTATCATCTTTATTAGAACAACAAAAAAAGCTAGCGGAAAATATCCAGCAAAGCAGTAATGCTAATCAGCTCCTAGAGCACCTGCAACAACAGTTACCTAGCGAAATAGCCCAAATAGAACAGCAAATCAACAACTACCAACGCCAACTGGCCACCGCTCAACGACAAACTAGTGATATAGCTCAAAATTATGCTCAAGCATTATCAAAATACCAGATGACTCATCAACAGCACCAGAAAGTACAACAAAAATTGCGGCAAGCACAGCAAACAGAAAAACAAATCAATCAGCAGTCCACCCTGAGATACGATGATATCTTTAATAAGTGCGACCAAATCACAAAAAGGCTCCAAAAAAAATCCCAACAATTACAGCAACTATATGAGCACAAAAAAACATTGCTGCAAAGCATATTTGATAAAAGGCAAAAAATTAAACAAGAACTAGAAAACGCTGCCAGCAGCAGAAAGATGTTTTCGCGGCGTATTGAACAAGCCAAGATAGCTCAACAAAAAGTAACCGCAATTCAATCATCATCTAAATATCATTACTCACCCGAATCAGATATTTCCATACAGGTAACATTATTAAAAATAGATACTGAAATAAATAAAGCTTATCTGAATTTAGATAAAATAAATATGCAAATCAAAGGTCTGTTAAGCCAGTCTTTGGCTTTAGGCGAAGATATTACCCAACTACAAAAAGAACTTCCTGCGATTAATCAGAACATCATCACAGTCAACAATAACTATCAGCAAATTGCCAGCTATATCGAACAGCAAAAAACTCTTGCCAACAAAAAATATCGGCAAATAATCGAGCAAGCAGCTGCCAATACAACTGCAGCACAAGAAAAAGTAAATATAGCTAAGATATCTAGCGAAAATGCCCAAAAAGAAGTTTATAGATTAAGATTTGCATTACTGATAGCAAATTATTATCAGCAAATACTACAAGATAAATACCGCAAAGATAATGATTATCCATTAGAGAACTTCACCAAAAAAGCGGATAAACAAATAGACCAAAAATATCGTGAGCTTAGCGAGCTATGGGATCAATATCAACAGCTTACGGACTTAATATCACCACAATGGAAAACATTTAATGAAGAATTAGGCAATTGCTGGGCCAATACAGCACAGGTACACCGTGATATCGACCACCTTCAGCAAATTATCGATGAGGCAAAGCAAAAACTCCAACAAGCTAGAGAAGAAACCGATCAATTATTGATGCAACAACAGCGCCAGCAACAGGCAACGAATAATTTGCTCATAGATATCCAAGCGGAGAAAGCCATCATAACTGATGAGCAAAATTCTTTGGCGCAAACAGCCCGTAAGCTAATTAGCAGTACGCCTAAAATCCCCATCGTACCGGATACGCCATATATAGCTACTATTCCTAAAACCACCATATCCCAGATATATGCATTAGCACTGGAAGAGCCAATATACCTTGACAAACCACAATTCAATCCAGCCGATATCAAACAATCGCTAAGAAGGAGCATTAGCAAAATACTCAGTGATAGTGCATTTAATAATGCTAACAGCAATAACACCACTATGCCATCTTCTGAGAGTAATTCAATATATCCACAAAAGAAAAACTCTAACCTGCATTATTCACCAACAGAAACAAAAACGAAAAAGTTAGATTACAACAATAATGAGATGGACATTGCTTTTGAACAAGAGGTAAGAAAACGGATCTTGGCTGATTTAAATGCAGATTAATAAAAACAGCAGCCAATATTTAGCTGCTGCATGGTTACAAATAAAAAACACAGCCACTTGCTTGATCAAGTGGCTGTTAGTTTTAAGTTTAATATACGCTGACCTGTTTGCGGTTACGGTCTTTTCTCTCAAAACGAACCTGACCGTCGATTTTAGCAAAAAGAGTATCATCCTTACCAATACCAACATTATTGCCAGGATGGAATTTTGTCCCGCGCTGCCGTACTAAAATGCTGCCAGCGCTAACAGCCTGACCATCACCGCATTTGAGGCCCAGGCGTTGTGCTGCTGAATCGCGTCCGTTACGTGAACTACCGCCTGCTTTTTTATGAGCCATATAACTCGCCTCCTTTAAATTCAAATAACAAAGGGAATCCCCTATATTTTCAACAATTATTCAGCAACTTTAATGCTTTCTATCTGCAATTTGGTATAGGGCTGGCGATGACCATTCTTAGTACGAATGTTCTTTTTAGGTTTATAATGGAAAACCACTACCTTTTTGCCTTTGCCATGCTCTACTACCTTACAAGCGACTTTAGCATCTTCCAGATAAGGTTTACCTACTCTGAAATCATTATCATCATACACAGCGAGGACTTTGTCTATCTCAAAAACAGAACCAGCCTCAGTGTCGAGAAGCTCTACTCTGATGGTATCGCCCTCAGCAACCTTATACTGCTTGCCGCCTGATTCGATAATCGCGAACATCGTTGCACCTCCCCTACTATATAGACTCGCCCGATAAAGGTGGCTTACGCACTTTTAACCAGTTCGGTGCGGTTTGGCAACAGATGAATTTTACCATATCATCAGCAATACTGTCAAGGTATTTTTAGAAGAAGCGGAATGACTTCTTGTTTTTCTTATTTTTCTTTGCAGAATGCTTATCCTTATGACCATTATGAGCAGGTGAGCTTTCCTCTGCTGCTGTCTCTTTATCGTCAGTATCTTGGCTAGAGGCATTATCATTATGTTTCAGGGCTAAGTCTTCCTTGATAAAAGTCTGCTCTAAATCAGCGATCCAGTCATTGGCATCAGTCTGAGCATTAGCAGCATTGTTACTATCGTCCTCATTCATCAATTTTTCAATGACATCACTGCTAATAATATCCAGCCAAGCAGTATACTCTGCGCTCTCATCGCTATCATCAGTATCTATCTTAGGCAAACCGCCAGTCAAACCAGCTAAGATAGCTGCTTCTTCAGCCTCTTCCTCGGCACGACGCTTAGCCTCGGCATCTTCTTCAGTAGGTATTTCTTCTTCAATCTCCAGCTGGGCAGCTGCATCCGTTTCCTCGGCAGTTGCCACTGTCTCATCAGCCACTTCTTCGCTTTCATCTGTTTCGGCAATGGCAACATCCGCTTCTTCTTTAGGAACAATTACCGCATCTTCGATAATCAGCTCAGAATCTTCAGGCTGCTCTAAAATGGCATCGGAAATCTCCTCTTCTTCCGGAACAGCTTCGGAAAGGATCTCCTCATCGGAAAGAAGCGGTTCTTCTTCAGAAGCTTCTTGGTTATCTTCTGCTATACTGAGTTCTTCTTGCTCTTCATTCTCCTCAGCTACTTCAATGTCCGATGCAAGATCATCTTTCGCAATAGGCTCAAGATCCTGGGTATTTTCAATAATATCATCAATCTCTTCGATTAAATCTTCCAGAGACTCATCAATATCTTGTTCGGCTAATAATTCTTCTGTTTCGATATCAGTGTCAGTAAAGGCATCTTCATCAGTAAGCTCAGCCTCTTCAGCAGCTATATCATCTGTTAGTTCAGCTTCCATTTCCTCAACAATAGGTTCATCTACCAAATCCACTTCATTGGTCAATGGAATCGTACTATAATCAACTGGTGGCACATTGCTATCTTCAATATATTGAGCGATCTCATCAGCTGCCAGCCGGGCTGCTTCTTCGGCTTCTTTACGACTCTCCAGCTCTATTTCCGCTGCTAGAACCTGTTCCGAACCAGCATCGATCAGTTCATCCACACTGTTTTGTGCTTCTGCAAGTTTAGCAGATAGTTCAGCCGCTCGTGCCTCCAGCGCAGCCAAATCGTTCTGGGCGCTATCTAACTCACGACGATATACCTCAGCTTCATTTTGTGCTATTTGCTTATCAGCTAAAATAACATCCAACCGCGCTTGACTCTCTGACAAATATGTGGTACAGCGCTCGTCAGTATCGCTCTCAATACGTGACCTTTCTAGTCCAAAAGCAGCGATATCCTGTTCTAAATCAGCCAGATGTCTTTCTAAATCAGCGACAGTCTCTGTAGCTGCAGCTAGCTGAGAACGCACTTTATCTGCAGCAGCCCTTACAGTAGTCAGCCGGATATCATATTCTTCGACCTTATGGTCAAAATTTTCATCAAGCTCTTTCTTTTGTGCTGAAACTCTTTCTATCTCTTTAACAAGTTCAGCCTCTTCATTTTCCCAAACAGCCTTAGCAAAAACAGCATCATGCTCTGCAGAATCAGTATCCTTCTCAGCCTGTTCAACACTAAGATCCATCTCTTGGCATTTTTGTTCCAGATCTATGCGGTATTGATATTTTTTTTGCTCCAATTCTTCAGCAGCATTAGCCGATTCAGTCAATGCTTCTTGGGCAGATAATAATAAATCTGCACTCTCCTGACTAATAGATAAACGTACTTTAACCGCATTATCTACCAGCCGTCTAGCAACCTCTGCCGCCTCATGAGCAGATTCTTCCTCGGCTTTAGCAACTTCAGCCCTTTGCTGTAAAGAGACTAATTGCTGTTTAACATCATCCAGATGGGATGTTGCTGTTCTGACTTTTTCCTCTGCTGCCATATAATCCTGCTTTTTAACCGCTACTGACTGACGTATTTGTTCAATACCATCATCTAAGCGGTCAAAAGCTGCTAATTTTTCCTCTTTATCTTTATTTATAGCATCATCAATATCTCTAGCAACCTGCTCTAATGTTAAATCAGCAGAGTTGCTTTCTGCCAACAGTTGCTCGTATTGACTTCTAGCAGTTGTCAGTTCATCATCTTTAAGCGTCTTTTGGGCTATTTTATCCTGCATCTGCTCATCGATAGCAGATAAGCGTTCCCGGCAAGATTTTTTCTGCTCTTCTAAATATGACTGCTGTTTGCTATGTTCTTCTTCCTCAGCTATGATATTCAGATCGATCTTTTCCTCAGCAGCGCGCAAAGACTCCTGCAGAGCAGATATTTTTTCGTTAAATCTGCCTACCTCTTTTTCTTTATTTATTTCATCAATGCTCTTCTGCCAGCCGACTACTTCTTTTTCACCAGTCTTCACATCAGCCATCAATTGTGCCAATACCACATCTCTTAGGCGTATTCCTTCAGTGGTATAGGCGCGAGCTACCGTATATTCAATGGCTTTTTGAGTAGCCAAAAGGCGAATAGTAGCAGCATCAATTTCTTCTTTTTCCTGTGCTTTCTTAAGATAAAATTCCTCAGCATTAGCTACAGTATCCTGCAAAACAGTTGCAGCTTTCTGTAGGATCATAGCAGCTTCTTTATTGGCTAAACTATCTGCTATGGTAGCATCATCTAACATTTTTTTAGCCATTTCCCACGCAGTATGAGCATCACTCTCTTCTGTAGCAGCCAAGTCTGCCCTGTGCTCACTCTCTTTATGAGCCTCAGTTACTGCATTAAGTTGCTCATTGGTTAGCTCAATTGTTTTTTTAGCCTGTTCCAGTTCACTATTACAAGTATCAATATAGTTATGCGCATCACTAATTAAACGCTGCAGTTCATCTTCATTGGCAGCTCCATGCATTTCTTCTTTGCATTTATCTAAAATCATCGTTAAATTATCAAAATTTTTTTCCATGATACCTTCCGCCTTTTCTTGTTATAAACAAAATTTATATCATAAAACCAAGATGGTTTCAATAATGCACTATAGTAAAGCTACTCATAAATCACTCCAATATCAATTAATATATCGGTTACACAGCAGTATCTTTCATCATATATAAAATATTTTCTTTGGCCGCAGCAATAGCCCGTTCACCATCTTCCTGAAGGGTAGCTAGCTTATGGGATGCCAAGTCACGTTGCTGCAATAAATCCTGCAAAGTCTTATCAGCTTCTTCAAACAAAGCTTTTTTCCGTACATAATCACTATTGGCTTTAGCCGCCTTTCCTTCGGCAGCTATCCGTGCCATTGCATTATTACCTAAAACCCTCAGCTTTACCTCTTCTAATTCATGAAGCTCTTCATCCTTCTTTTCGATTAATTTAGCTTTGGCTTCCAAAGCTCTCTCTTTTGACTCAACTATCGTCTGGTAGCGTTCTTGTGCCGCGGCTAATTTCTCTGCTGATTGCTTTCTCAATTCAGCGGTTGAACTAAAAATAAAACTGGCCTTATCCGCAGCACGCACCATTTTCGCTAACCTATTTTCAATATCTGCTTTATCATCATAATATTGCCGGTCAACGGCATTACAAACATCCTGATAATGGTTCTTTGCTTTTTCAAACTGCTCCAAAGCATTATCCCGTTCTTCTTTGCGCTGTAACATAACCATTTCCAAACGGTTAGTTAATTCTTCCGCATTTTCACGGGCTTCCTGCTTTGCTAATAAAGAAGTCTCGATATCCTTCTCTACTTTGGCTTGATTTTCGATAATGCTATTTTCCAGCATTTGTTTTTCAGAGGTCAAACGAGAGATCTCTGCCAAAGTTTCCATTATTCGTCCAGATAAGGATTCCAAATTCCGCTTCGTTTCTTCGCTCTCTTTAACGCATTTATTAACAGTGGATTGGGCAGCAGCCTTAGCATTAGCACGATCTGCCAAAAAAGCAGCAAAAGCATTTTTGATAGCAGGAATCTGCTGCTCTGCCTCCTGTTTGTATTTTTGGTATTCACTATCGGCCTTCAACCAAACAGCCTTCTCCTCATCAGCTAAATCGGGCGCCTCATTAACAGTTTGGCTGACACTCTCAAAATTGCTTTTAGCAGAATCAAAGTCTTCTTTAGCCAATAAATATTCTTTCTTTTTCTCCTCGACGAAGACAGCAGCATTATCTGCTGCTACAACTAATTCTTCCGAAGCACGCTTCAAAATAGCGGCAGTATCATTGTCAACTGTTTGATAAGATTGGGCGGCCTGATCTGCTAAAGCACGGGAAGTGTTATAAGCAGCCTCAGCAGCATTTAACTCTGTCTGTGCCCTATTAAAGGTATTTTGGGCTAAAGTTAAAGTATCCTCAGCATCTTTCATCATCTGCAAGCTGTTTTTAACAATATTAGCGGTAGTGCGATACTTTTGTTCTTTATCCTCCGCATCATCTTTAAGCAACTGCAGGTGATCATTAATTTTACGCAGTTCTTTATCAACGGTATCCTGCTGATGCTGTTCTTCATCAATAATACGCTGCAAATATCCTTCTGCCTCTTGCCGTGCAGTCTCATTAGTAGCAGCGTATTCCTGGGCTTTAGCATATGCTGCATCAAGCTCACTCTTTTCACTCTCCAAAGCTGCTATGCTATCCTGCATTTCCTGCAATCTAACAGCATCCTCATCCTTTAACTGAGCTAACTGGGAAGAGCTATCCTGTTTAAAAGCAAGCTCATTATTACGTAAATCAGCGGTAGTAGCCACTTGCTGCTGCCATTGGGAATCAGCGGCAGCAAAAGCAGCAATAGCCTGCTCACGTTTTTGCTTGCAGTCTTCAAACACTTTGCGCAACAGGGGTATTTCTTCCCCGTCACCTTCCATGGCAATACGGTAATTTTCATCTAAAGTTGCCAATTGCTCAGCAGACTCCGCAGAAAGTTTATCTTTTTCAGCCATACGGGCATGTAACCGCTCTTGGGCAGATGTATATTCCACTATGATCTTATCCATAACCGAATTAGCATCAGCTAATGCGGTCTGGCATTCTTTTTCTATATTCGTAAGGAAAGCAATTTCTTGCTCTAAAAGCTCAATCTCCTTTCCCTTTTCAGCGGTTAGTTCCTGATATTTATGGTCATAGAGATCCGTTAATTCAGCTTTTTCTTTAAGCAATGAGTCAGACTCTGCCTCTAATTCGAAGTAAATAGCCTTTGCTTCTTCAAAAACTTCTTTAGTTGCCAGCATACGCTCATTGGCAGACTTAATATCATTATCCAAACCAAAAATATCTTTTTCTATATATTGGCAAGATAAACGGTTAAGTGCTTCTAAACGAGCAACAGATGCATCTACTGCTGCCTTGACCTTAACCTCAGCATCAGTACGGGCAGACTGTAATTTTGCATAATACTCCCCAGCCGTATCGCGGGCAGCAGAGGTAATTTTCACAGCAGAAGCAATTTCTTTCTCGCCATCAGCGCGGATCTGCACCAATTTATCTACGGAATCTTCCTCAATCTCATCCGCCTTGGTAACAGTATCACTAAGACCTTTTTCGAGTTCAGCAATATTTGCAGATATACGCTCAGCCTTACTCCGGCAAGACGTTAAATATGAAAGAGTATCGCTAATCAAGGCATTCATCTCAGCTAAAGCTGAATGATGTTCAGCCTGTTTCTGTATAATTCTTTCTTGATAACCGGTCAATTTATCGTCAGTGCGGCTCAGCAAAGCAGCTAAGCTTTCCTGCTCAGTATTTAGTTCCTCAACAAGTGTAGATAGCTGATTTTCTCGATATTCAAAAGCAGCCCGCTTATCCTCTATCTTTCTTAACATTGCTGCTTGTTCATTCTGGCACTCGGTAATAGTCTGTTCGGAGGATGCAATAGCAGCAGTTAATTCTTCCTCTAATCTAGCTTTCTCTATAGCATAGTTATCTTTTAGGTCTGTTATTTGTGCTTCTATATCGGCATACTCTTTTTCACAATGAGCTAATTCCTCTTTTGCTTTATCACACGCAGCTGTTGCTGCCAGCGACTCTTGCTGCTGTTCCTCTATAGTCTGCTGAGCAGCGGCAATATTCTGCTCGTATTGCTCAACGACTAAAGCAGTACGCTCCTCTATCTGGCGTTTATTTTCTTCTGCATCTGTTGTAATTTTAACCAAGCTTTCCTCTGCAGCCAACCACAAGGCAATCATTTTATCAGCAACTCCAGCTGCCCGCTTAGCTTCTGCAGCAGCTAAATCAGCTTCTGAACGCAAATGTGCAGCCTCTTGTTCAGCGATCTCTGCCAAGGAGGTTTTCTCTTCAAGTAATCTAATCGCTTTTTCAGAAGTATTTAATAGCACCATCTCTGCTTTTGATAAAAGCAAAGACGATGCTTCATCAGTGTTCACTCTCGCTACTGTAGCGTCTGATTTCAATTTCTGAGCCATTTGAGCAGCGGTAGCAGCATCAGCCTTTTCCATAGCGGCTTTGTCAGCTTTTTCCCGTGCAGCCGAAGCCTGAGCATTAGCTTTTACTGATATACTAGTGCTCAACTGGACCTGTTTCTGAGCTTCTGCATAAGCTTCTTTTTTATCTTCAACATCTTTACGCGCTGCTTCAACACGGCCAGATATTAATTGTATTTCAGCATCAGCCTCTTTCACTACAGTCGCTTTTTCCGCCTGTAAACGTTGATATTCTTTCTGGGCCGCAATACAGCTCTCTTCCGCAACGGATATTCTATCACTATTAACAGCTACCTCATTTTTCTTCTCATCAATCTCTGCTGCCAATTGCTCGTATTTGGTCTCAGCAGCATCGATCTGCTGCGTAAACGACTCCTCGGTCTGGCTGAGCTCCTTATTCAATCTCTCTTGGTTCTGACTATTTGCAGCAGCTAAGGAAGCCAATTTTTCATCAAATTTATTCTCTTTAAAACGATATTCTGCCGTGTGCAATTCATTCGCAGCCCGGTCATATTCATTTTGTGCCCGTTTTACTGCTAACTGCAAAGAATTAATTTTTTCCTCAGCATCCCTTTTCGCAGCTTCTGCTTCCACCTGAAATTTTTGCAAATCAGCTAGTTCTTCATCAATGACGATAAACTTATCTTGTACTTTAGCTTGTCCATTGACCTGATCTGTAGCTAAATTCATCGCCGCTCTATCGATTTCCGCCAAAGCTGATGCCAAATCCTGCTTCTTTGCAGCCAAAGTTGCTCTTAGCTCTGCAATTTGCCCTTCAGCCTGAGAGATTAGGGCCTCATTTTCTGCCTCAGCTGTAGCAAAAAGTTGTTCTTGTGCTTCCCTGACAGCTGTCTCATTGTCAACTGCCTGATTAACGGCCTGATTAGCTTCATTATACTGACGCTCAGCCTCTGCTAATCCAGATAAAGTATCCACAGCCTTTTGTTGCAAAAGGGCAGAACGTTCTTCTAAAAGAACGATCTCATCTTCTAACTGGCGAATTGCTGATTCTTTTTCAGCTAGTTCTTGGGATATTTCATCAACAGGAGCGGCTATTGAACCTTGTTCATCGACAACAAAACCGCTATCCTGCGCTTGTAGTTCATTATATTCATTGTCAGAGCTGCTATTGGCGGTCAGCATATCGTTAGCAGAGGATGAATAGTTGGAAGGGGCGGGATTTACTTGTTGTCGTTCTTCCTCATGATCATTTATGCCTTCCCTGGCAGCCGCATTATTGAAAAGCTTTTTCCAAAAACTACCTTTGGTGTTATCGCGGTTATTATTAGCCATCGAAGATTTGCCCTCCCTATAAATAAAACAGCTTACTACATGAAAAAAGTGGAATTAAAAAATTCAAATAAATATATGTATCCATTCTGAAATATTATATCGAAATTTTCACAAAAATGCAATGCTTTACGTCTTAGATTATTATCTATAATAAATAAAATTAGCAGGATTTCAGACCCCAATGAAAGCGCATTGGCAGCTTTCCTGCTCCCATCTCTCATAATATAAAAAGAGATAGCTAAACACTAACTATCTCTCGACTTTTGTAACATCTCCATAATATCTACCGGAGTTTTTCCTTTCCCTCCGCAATAAGGGCATTCTTTTTCTATCACAGAACTTAAGTCATGCCCAACTTTTTTACGGGTCAACTCTACTAACCCTAGTTGAGTCATACCCATAACAGTTATCCGTACACGGTCTTCTTTCATGCGTTCATTTAGTTCATCTAACAATTTTTGCTTATCTTCGGGATCATCCATATCAATAAAATCAATGATAACAATACCGCCAATATTGCGCAGGCGTAACTGGCGGGCAATCTCTACTACCGCCTCCATATTAGTTTTAAATACAGTTGACGCCAAGTCATTTTCGCCAATATATTTACCGGTATTGACATCAATAGCAGTCAGGGCCTCAGTTTGGTCAATAATGATATAGCCGCCACTTTTCAGCCAGATTTTACGATGCAAAGCCCGTTCCATCTGAGAATAAATATCATAGTCCCCAAAAAGGTCATTGCTTTCACGAATAATTAACGCATCACGAAGTCCAGGAGCGATCGATTCACAAATATCGCTAACTTCCTCGTAATCTTCAGCATTAGCGACCACTATTTTATCGATATCATCAGCATTCGTATCACGTATTACCCTTTTTAACATATCAAAATCACTGTACAACAGGGCCGGTGAAGTTGCTTTAGCTGCTCTTCCTTGGATACGATGCCATTCCTTTATCAGTCGGTGCAAATCAGCTAAAATAGCCTGCGGCGGCGCACTGCCAGCAACTGTGCGGATAATAGCACCCATATGCTCTGGCAGTTCAGAACGCACCAATTCTTTAAGTTGTTCTCTTTGCTCCTCTGCCTCGATACGCCGGCTAACAGCAATATAGTCACCCATCGGCAACAAAACGACAAAACGTCCCGGCAGGGATGGATACATCGTAACTCTAGCTCCCTTAGTCCCAGCCGGCTCTTTAAATAGCTGTACCATCACCTGCTGACCTGGTTTGACCAGTTCATTAATAGGTCTAGTTCTATCCGCGGAAGGGAGCTTGCCCTGCCCATTTATCGAAGAAGGAGCCAGAGCGTCTTCAACATAAAGAAAACTATTTTTTTCTAAGCCGATATTGATAAAGGCAGCCTGCATACCGGGAAGAACATTTTCAACTTTACCCAGATAAATATTGCCAAAAAGATTCTGATGATCCTGGCGTGGTAGGAATACCTCGATCAATTGCCTATCGTTGGTCATAGCGATAAAGGCTTCTTTATTCTTGATTTTAATCAGCATTTCACGCATTATATGTCAACTCCATTTCCTGGAAACTAAATTCGCTAGCGCTTTATAACAGCGATAAAATATCAAGCCTTAGCAGTAGATTACGGCTCAAGCAATTTTTCGCCATCTGCCACATACATACCAATACGCCATGCCTGGCAGGGAGTATCAGGTAAAAGAATCTTGCTAATCTCCCATGGTTTGGGAACGGAACCCTTATCAAGCTGCACTGAATAATGAACCTGATCGCCATCAAGTGATAACTTTACCAAAGAAGGACGAATATCGACTGTTTTTTTACCTTTGGGAGAGATTCGTTCAATCAACCAAGAAGAAGCCCCACAAAGCAAATGGAAATTTTGCTCTAAGATGGCACCATCAGGATCAGTGAATTGTAGCCGATAGTCCATATAGTTAATTATAGCCATCAGGGCTTTAGCGTTCATATCTATCTGCCTGGCAGATAAAAGTTTTACCCCCTCGGGAAGCTGCTGGTTCAAAAGCTCACACCAATCTGCAGGCAATTGTTCGGTAAAGATGATATCCAGATATTCACTATCGCTGGCAAGACCTACCGGATGAGCAGGCCCCCATGATATCTGCATATGGGGATTGAAACCTTGGGAAAAAGCAACTGGCAAACCGCTACGGCGAAAAGCTCTTTCTACCGTGCCCAGCAGATCAAGATGCGAAAGCCAAATCATTCGCCCCCTCACTGCCAACCGCAAACGATATTTATATAGCTGTTGAGGCAACTCTCTAATTTGTCGGCGCGGTGCCATTTTTATCTCTGTTTTAGGGGCATAAGCACAATGCCATTGCTTATCGCAAACTCCGCAACCACTGCATTGACCATAACGGCAATCTGGTGTCAACTGAGCGCGACCTGCTTTTATGCATTCGTTCCATAACCAATCCATCCTTACGCCGCAGTCGATATGCTGCCAAGGAAGCGGTTCACCATAAGCATATTGGCGGCAGGCATAATCTGACATCGATAGTCCACACTCAGCAAAAGCCTCTTGCCAGCGGTCAAAATGGAAGCATTCGCTCCAGCCATCCATATGGCATCCTTTTTGCCAAGCCAACAGAAGCGCTTTGCCCAAACGGCGATCACCGCGGGCAAAAGCAGCCTCCAGAAAGCTGACTTCCGGATCATGAAAATGCACTGTTACTTGACGCATCGGGCGGATCGTTTCGCGAAGCAATTGCTGTTTAGCACGTAATTTCTCTATGCTATCCTGTCCAAACCACTGAAATGGAGTATGTGGTTTAGGCACAAAAGAGGAAACTCCCAAGGTTATTTTAATCGGTTTTTTTATTTCGGCTGGTTTATGTTGTTTAGCTAATTGCAAAATCTTGCGGCATAATTCACCAATGGCAGTGATGTCTGCATTTTCTTCATAAGGCAGACCGATCATAAAGTACAATTTAATACTGGTATATCCTTGAGAAAAGGCGGCAGCCGCTGCTTTAAGAATATCTTCTCCAGTTACCCCTTTGTTAATAATATCCCGCAGATGTTGGCTGCCGGCTTCCGGAGCCAAGGTAATCCCGCTTTTGCGCACTTCTTGAGTACGTGCAGCCAGACCAACGCTCATCGCATCTACTCGTAAGGATGGCAGACTGATGCCGACTCCACAGCCGCTATGAGCGGAGAGAAGATTTTCCATCAAGGGAATGATATCAGTATAATCTGCAGATGAAAGTGACAATAACGAGATATCATCATACCCGCTATTATCAACCTGAGCGGCTGCTTGTTTGACCAGCTGAGCGGTTGTCTTCTCCCGCACCGGACGGTAGATGATCCCGGCCTGGCAGAAACGGCAACCATGGGTACAACCGCGCATCAGCTCCAACATAATACGGTCATGCACTGGTTTAACCGATGGCAACAACGGTTTATCAGGGAAAGGAGCACTATCCATGTCAGTCAGGATCCGTTTTTTGACTGTCTCAGGCGCATTATCATGCGCTGATAGCTTATCAAAACGGCCATCAGCTTTGTAGCTATCAGTATATAGTGACGGTACATAGACCCCGGGAATATCTTTAACAGCCAGCAAAATCTCATCTTTGCCACTGGAAGATGCCTTCATTTTGGCTACCAGATCATACACTTCCAGGTTCATTTCTTCGCCTTCACCAATAACGAAAAAATCGATAAAATCGGCCAAGGGCTCAGGGTTATAAACACAGGGGCCGCCGGCAATAATTAACGGGTCATTTTCGCTGCGGTCAGCCGCCAGCACAGGAATACCGGCCAGATCAAGCATTGATAAGATATTGCTATAAGAAAGCTCATACTGGAGGGTAAAACCTACTATATCAAAATCCGCTAGGCTATGATGGCTCTCCCAAGAAAAAAGCGGGATGTGATTGGCTTTCAGTAAGGCGGCCATATCATCAAGTGGCATAAACGCACGCTCACATAAATGTGGACTATGATTATTAGTCGTATCATAAAGCAGCCGCAACCCCAGATGACTCATACCGATCTCATAAGTATCAGGAAAAGCAAAACACATCTTCACTGGCGCTGCGTCCCAATCTTTGAGAATCATATTATATTCGCCACCGACATATTGTGCGGGGCGTTCCACTTTAGGCAATATCAACTTTTCTAACAAATCCTGATCTACTATCATTATATCTCCATATGTATCCACTTAAATAAAAAGAAGCTGGATCAATTGTCCGCAGCTTCTTCAAGACTAATCCCCAGAGCCGCCCCTAGCAAAAACTAAGGTCAATGGTGATGATGCTCCTCTTCTGGCTGATCAATAGCAATAATATCCCGCAGATCATCACCAAACATAGCGATATCGCCAGGATTATTTACTCCTTCACCATATTGAGCAGCGAGAACCAAAGATTCCACTGTTTTAGCATCAATGCCGGCGATCGCACATAATACGGTATCGAGAGCTACCGCATCAGACCCAGCAATAATACAATCCACCTGGTTATTCTGAAAACCGCTTTGACCTATCAGACAATCAACGATAGTCAGATCAGGCGCTACAATACTATAGATATCCACCAAGGCGCGCTGCTTCATAGCAAAGTTCAGGGAATCATCCAATTTAGCGGCATAAGCAATATTAGCTAAGGCACTGCCAAACAACTGGTTTTCTGCTGTTTTAAACTTGGCCAGGCTAACGATGACATCAGCCGTTGATAACACATCGTAGACCTCGGCATCCTCTAGCACCAAACGAGTATCAGTACGATGCGGCGTGGTCTGAGACTCGGTTAAACCAAGCACCTTCACGCCATCAATACCGGATAGCTTGCCATAACTAGTGCGTTCCAGCACTGTATCCAGATCAAAGCCAGCTTCGGGCCGCAAGCAGACAGTAATATCAGCCACCCCGGCATCTCGGGCAATATTGATCAGTGCCCAGGTCAAGCGAATATCAAAATTAGCACCAGTTTCATTATCAGCTGGCAAACTAACATCTGCAATAATAGCTAATCTCTCCCCAGGAGCAAAATAAAACTCCCCTCCCCCTAATGGCAACAATAACCGACGCATCAGTAAATCAGCAGCCTTGGCAGAAGAAGAAAGTTTTTTATCAGCTTTTAGAAGCGAGATCATGGGCATAGCTATATCCTCAAAAATTTATCAATGATGCAAATAATTATATCATAATAAGCTGACTGCCACAAGTCTAAGAGAACCCTATGCAGATCTAATAAAACAAAAAGCGCAGTTATCACTACGCTTTTCTTCACAGATTAAATTTATTGGCTGACAATGACTTAAAATACAGGTCATACTATCTACGCCGTGGCATAGTATGAATGCTTGCACCTGCAACATCTTCAGCTGCTTCCATAATCCCCTCTCCGAAGGTTGGATGGGGATGAATAACCGAGGCGATATCTTGCGCGGTCAGTCCTTTAGAGATAGCGAGGGAGAGCTCATTGATCATATCAGTAGCCCGGCAGCACATCAACTGAGCGCCTAATAATCTACCGCTATCTTGTTCACAAACCAGTTTGATAAAGCCCCTGTCTGCCAGCTCGATCAATGATTTGCCATTACCGCCCATCAAATATTTTCCTGTTTTAACAGCAATACCCTGGGACTTAGCCTCATCAACACTTAAACCAACAGTAGCGATTTCTGGTTTTGTATAAATACAGTTCGGCACCACATGCATATCCATCTCCGGAGGGTGGTTGGCAATATGGCATACAGCGTTTATACCAGCTGCAGATGCTGCATGAGCTAATCTTTCACAGCCCAAAGCGATATCGCCGATAGCATAAAGATGCGGAATGGAGGTGCAAAAATGCTCATCAACTACTATTTGTCCCCGTTCTGTGGTTTCAAGGCTCACTACGCCATTGAGGAATTCTTCCGGATAGCATCTTCGCCCTGCTGAAACCAACACACCGTCAACACAAACCTGTTCCTCTTTCCCCTTAGTGTCAAAGTGGCAAATTAAGCCATCTGCCCCCTGCTCAATCTCCGACAATTGAGCAGAAGTATAGATATTGATGCCGCGTTTTTTCATCAGCATAGATAAATTTTGGCTAATCTCCCGGTCGCTTTTGGGAAGAATACGGTCGTAAGAAGCCAAAACTGTAACATCGCAGCCCAGATCACGGTACAAAGACGCAAATTCCAAACCAACTACGCCCGCGCCAATAATTGCCAGCCGTTGGAAAAAGATTGCGCTACCTAATACATCATCACTGGTAACTACCCCAGGTAAGTCGATACCGGGAAGAGATGGCAAATAAGGACGCCCGCCAGTAGCAATAATAATATAATCAGCATCATAATCAATATCTCCGACAGTTACCGTATGAAGACCGGTCATCTTTGCCTCACCGGTAATCACTTCAACCTTATTGGCTTTCAGTAAAGCAGCTACCCCATCACGCAACTGGTTGATCACCTGCTCCTTGCGCTGATGCATCACTGCATAATCATAGGAAGGACGCTCGCAGGCTAAGCCCAGTTGCGGCCATGACCAAACCTCATTATATAAAGATGCTGCGTGAAGCAAGGACTTAGTAGGGATACAGCCTCGATTGAGGCAGGTTCCACCTAAGTGATCTTTTTCTATCAAAGCGACATTTAAGCCAAGCTGGGCAGCTTTAATAGCAGCCACATATCCTCCTGGGCCGCCGCCAATTACCAATAGGTCATACTTCGTCATTAACTAATCATCTCTCCTAGCTTTCATTGAAATATTATTCTCAGCCGCTAGCCGCGTTTTTGCAACCATGTGCTAAGCTCATCAATAATAACCGCTTGCTGCCTATTATTGATCACCGCTTGTTGTAGAGAATCGATCATAGCAGCAGTATCATAGCGACAGCCGGATAAAAATGGCGCCAGACTGGCGATGAACTCACCATCCATAGCGTCAGAATATATCACTGCATTAGCTATCGTACCCTGCTCTATCTGCAAATTGAGGCTGATTTCTCCCCAGGAAAACCGGTGAGCCAACTGGATATCAAAATCTGCCTGACGGCCATAAATCCACTGCCAATTTGCATAACGCTCTGTCAGCAAAGCCAATTTTTGTCCGGCATCAGCAGGCAATAAAAACTCTTGTACCGGTAATCCATATGTATCGCCCAAGCTGTGAAACAGCAGTTTTTTAAGCTGTTCAACTGTAATTTCTGGGACAAACTCCGCCAGATTAGCCACGCGTGAACGTACTGAATTAACCCCTTTGGCAGCCAATTTATCAGCTGATGGTTGCAGATATCGTCCTAGATCAGTCATATCGACATCAACCATGATTGTTCCATGATGATAGCGGTTAGCCCCACTTTTATAAAAAGCATTGCCAGAAAATTTACGATCTGCTATCAAAAGGTCATTGCGGCCACTCTTAACGGCCTTGATCCCTATCGCAGCTAGAGCATTGATAATCACAGCCAGCTGCTGCGGCAAATGATAATCTGCATCAGTAGTAATAAAGGTGAAATTTAAATTTCCTAAATCATGAAAGACAGCTCCGCCACCGGATAAGCGGCGAGCCAGGTACCCTTGATCCTGCTGCAATAATTCTACCCGACATTCCTGCCAGCTATTCTGATTTCGGCCAATCACTACTGTACGCTGGTTCTGCCATAAATAAAGAATAAGCTCACCAGGCTGCACCCGGCGCAATAGATACTCTTCAAGAGCCTGATTGCGATAAGGGAGCAGCCCTGTGGCTTCACAATAATATAAATCAGTTATCACAGATTAGTCCTTATCTGGCGTATATTTGAGGACAGGATTACGAGCAGCACGAGTCTCATCCAAACGTCGGACAGTAGTATGCCGAGGCGCCTGATGCAAAGATTCGGCATCAGCAGTAGCCGCATGATAAATATCCATAAACACCTGGATAGCCCGGTCTAAAGTCTCTTTGGACTCCGTCTCGGTGGGCTCGATCATCAATGCCTCATGAACAATTAGCGGGAAATACATCGTAGGCGGATGAATACCATTATCCATCAAAGCCTTTGCTACATCCAGAGCAGAAACTCCGGTTTCGTGTTTCAGCTTTTCCAAGCTAAGCACAAATTCATGCATACAAAAACCGTCATAGGGAACATCATAGACCTCAGACAGCTTAGTCTTCATATAGTTAGCATTCAACACCGAGCCTTGCGCAGCTTCAGGAATGCCTTTAGCTCCTAACATTAAGATATAAGTAAGAGCTTTAACCACTACCAGGAAGTTTCCGTAGAAAGAACGCACTCTGCCGATGCTTTGGGCCGGCTGGGTGAGGCAATAACCTTCGGCATTCTCCTTAATTTGATCTTTGGGCAAGAAGGGCGCGAGAAAAGCCTTACAGCCACAAGGTCCGGAACCTGGACCGCCGCCGCCATGAGGAGTGCCAAAGGTCTTATGAATATTAAGATGGATAACATCAAAGCCCATATCGCCAGGGCGGACTAAGCCCATAACCGCATTGAGGTTAGCTCCGTCATAATAAACCAAACCGCCTGCATCATGAACGATTTTTGTGATCTCCAAGATATTTTTATCAAAGATACCCAATGTATTCGGGTTCGTCAACATCAACGCCGCAGTATCTGGCCCAACAGCAGCACGTAGGGCATCTAAATCCACCCCACCCTCAGCATTACTGGGGACATTGACTGTGGTATAACCATTCATCGTAGCTGATGCAGGATTAGTACCATGAGCGCTATCAGGCACAATAACCTTAGTCCGTTTAGCGCCATCGCCACGGGAATGATGATAAGCTTTGATCAGCAACAAGCCGGTGAATTCGCCATGTGCTCCAGCCGCAGGCTGAAAACTCATAGCATCCATCCCCGTAATCTCACATAGGTATTGCTGAGCAAGACCTAAAACCTCTAGGCATCCTTTGGTGGTCTGTGCCGGTTGCAATGGGTGAATTTGGGTAAAATTAGGTAAAGCAGCTATTTCCTCACCGATTTTAGGATTATATTTCATCGTACAAGAACCTAGCGGATAAAACCCGCAGTTAACACCATGCACATGATGAGATAATTCCGTATAATGGCGGCTGATATCAACTTCTGCCAAAGAAGGTAAATCTAGAGGAGTTCGGCGGGCGAATTGCTCGGGAAGTTGATATTCGCTAACAGTTGTTGCTGGGATATTCTCCAGACTGCGTCCGGAATGGCTCCGTTCAAAAAGCAGTTCCATTATTTCGCCACCTCCTCTAAAATACGGATCATTTCATCGATTTCTTCCTTGGTGGTCATCTCAGTGGCGCACCACAAAATATCACCATTAGCCAAAGGCAGACCGCCCAAAATATCATGTTTGGCTAATAAATCCATTACCTTATCTGCTGCCAGTGGAGGCCTAGTGACGAATTCATGGAAAAACGGTGTTTTGTGTATACGAACAAAGCCCAATTCTGCCAATTTATCAGCAAGATAATGGGCATGAGCATAACAATTTTGTGCTACGCGTTGTAATCCTTCTGTACCTATCGCAGCTAAATAAACAGATGCAGTCAGAGCACAGAGGTTCTGATTAGAACAAATATTTGAGCTAGCTTTCTCCCTACGAATATGCTGCTCTCTAGCCTGTAGTGTTAAAACGAAGGCTCGTTTGCCATCAACATCCACGGTCTCGCCCACGATACGCCCGGGGAGTTTACGCATCAGCGCATTAGTAGTAGCCATAAAACCTAAGTAGGGGCCGCCAAAAGATAGGGGCATACCTAGTGGCTGACCTTCGCCCACTGCAATATCAGCCCCGCATTCTCCAGCGCTTTTGAGGAGAGCCGCTGCGATCGGATTGACACCCATAATCAATTTAGCACCCGCAGCATGGGCAGCTTGAGCGAGAGCTTCTGCATCTTCGATAATGCCGTAATAATTAGGCTGTTGCAGATAGACACAGGAGACGGTTTCGTCAAGCATCTCAGCTAAAGCATTAATGTCCGTCTGTCCATCTTTAAGCGGAATAAGCTCAACTTCGCTGTCATTGCCAAAGCAATAGGTTTTGATAGTATCAATAACCATCGGATTAGCTGCTCCAGAGACCAAAGCCTTATTACGTTTGCGGTCGCGGCACATATTGGTTGCTTCCGCCGCTGCTGAAGCGCCATCATAAACAGAAGCATTGGTTACATCCATACCAGTCAAATTCGCAATCATGGTCTGAAACACAATAATAGCCTGCAACACACCTTGGGATATTTCTGCCTGGTATGGGGTATAAGCAGTAACGAATTCTTCTTTATTAACCACTGCGCCGACTATAGCTGGTATGTAATGCCAATAAGCGCCTGCTCCGCGAAAAATAGTGGAGAAACGCTTGTTTTTAGCAGAAATTTTTTCCATTAGACGGCGTGTTTCCAGCTCGCTACGGCCTTCAGGGAGATTGAGCTTTTTGACTCTCATGTCCGCCGGGATATTGACATACATCTCGTCTAATGAAGAGATACCAATAGTATCCATCATTTCGCGGCGTTCATCTTCGTTCATCGGGATGTAAGATGCCATCTTACTCCTCCTCTGCACAAACAGCTTCATATGCTGCGGCATCCAGTAGTTCTTCAGTATCAGTAATATGGCTAATCTCAGCAATCCATGCATCATAAGGAGCAGCATTGATCAGCTCTGGATGATCCATCAATTCTTCATTAATAGCAGTGACTTCACCGCTCACCGGGGCGAAAATATCTTCCACTGATTTCACTGATTCCACATCGCAGAGAGGCTCGCCAGCAGTGGTCATATCACCTACTATCGGCAAATTAACAAAAACCAGATCCCCCATCGCCTGTTGGGCAAAATCGGTAATGCCAACGCGTACCCTATCATCATCCACATAGCAAAGCCATTCATGAGAACGTACATATTTGTAATCACTTGGGTTAGTCATTTGATAACCTCCTCAAAATATTTGATATCTTAAGCTCTTTTATAAAAAGGAAGCGGCACTATTTCAGCCTCAATACGTCTTCCTCGTACATCTACTTCTACTATATCGCCATTCTTAACGCTATTAGCGGCAATCAAGGCCATAGCATAAGCGCCGCCTAAATAAGGGCAATGCGTTCCAGAGGTAGAATGACCAATCAATTCCCCTTGATAATAGACATCCTGATGCTCACGCACAATACCTCTACCAAGAACCTTCAGCCCAACTCTCTGCCGTTTGGGCTCTCCAGCAGCTAGCAGAGCATCACGGCCAATAAAATCTTTGTCCAGTTTTACGGCAAAGCCAAGCCCCGCCTCAAAAGGAGAAACAGTCTCGTCCATTTCATGACCATAAAGAGGCATCGCCGCTTCCAAACGCAGCGTATCGCGGGCTCCTAATCCGCAAGGAATCAGTCCTTCATCCTGCCCCGCATCAAGTAGATTTTGCCACATAGCCGGTGCATCTGCAGCAGCTACATAGATCTCATAACCCTTGGAACCAGTATATCCGGTCTGAGATAACAGTGCATTAATACCACCAATAGAAACATTATCAATAAAACTATAATATTTCTGTGGGATATCTTGAGTCAACTTAGCAATTATCGTATCAGAGGCCGGACCTTGTAAAGCGATCTGAGCGACATCATCAGAAATATCAGTAAAACTCACATCACCAAAAAGATGCTCTTTCATCCACTCTACGTCTTTATCATGATTACCTGCATTGACTACTATCAAGTATTTATCATCGCGCATTTTATAAACCAGCAGGTCATCAACCACACCACCATTTTCATAACACATCAGGCTATATCTAACACGTCCAATATCCATTTTGGTATAGTCATTGGTCAAAATTTTATTGATATTGGCCAAAGCATCCGGACCTTCATAAACAACCTCGCCCATATGCGATACATCAAAAAGGCCGCACTTAGTACGAACAGCCATATGTTCAGCGATGACCCCTGCTGGATATTGAACTGGCAACAAATATCCAGCAAAAGGAACTATTTTTCCCCCTAGCGCAACATGGCAGTCATACAATGGGGTTTTCCGTTCCATAGCGAACTCCTTTCTCTTCATCAAAATATATCTTTAACATTATATATCATACTCAAAATTTTACCAAGTGCAAGAATTTTCTCAACAATTCTTCACATTTACGACCGTTTGGGATAAATTGCGGCACAGATAAACGATGTCATCGGGATAGCCATCAACATGCCAATGCTGCCGACTAAAGCCTGCAATAGCTCAACTACAATCAATTCCATATTCATCAACTCGACAAAAGTAACATTATAGGCAACCAGCAAAAGAGTAGTACTAAGGCTGCTACCAATATATGCTAAAACCAGAGTATTGGCCATTGTCCCCATTACATCACGGCCGATATTAAAACCTGATTTAATCAACCGAGCGCTGCTAATATCCGGGATATTTGTCCTTAACTCGTTCAAAGAAGACGAGATATCCATGGCTACGTCCATAATAGCGCCCATGGCGCCGATGATGATCGCAGCAAAAATTATCCCCTTCAGATCAATAGGACTCTGAGTTTGCACCATCTGTAAATAAAGGGTATCTTCATTAAGCATACCAGTCAACAGGAGCACCTTGTCCATAATCACTGTTAAGATGCCGGCAATGGCAACACCTAAAAAACAGCCCATACCAGCGGCAAAGCTCTTTTTATCTGCACCATTGATCAAGAGCATCGTCATCACAATAGTATAAATACATGTGATGATCGACCATAAATAGATATTCTGACCGGAAAGTACCGACGGGACAAAAACAGCAAAAACCGCCAACACGGTAAAAGCTAAGGAAATGAGGGTATTAACCCCCTTAAAGCGCCCAAAGATCAAAATAATTGCCGCAAAAACAATGCCTAAAATGAGAATACTATCACTGCGGAAGTATTCTAGCATGCTCCAATCCATGCCTTCTGTATATGTATTAGCGAAAACCAATACTTTATCGCCAACTGAAACCGGCTCTTGCTGCGGATAATAATTGGCGTAAATCGTCTGGTCAGAGGTGATAGTGTCCCCTTCAAGCTCTCCATTAAGAACTTCGGCATTGAAGACGATCACCCGCTCATTGTTAGAGACGCTGTCAGAGACGATCTCAGTAACTCTAACGGTCATTGGCTCTTCGGCAGGATCCTCCCATTCAGGATATCCTTGCAAGGCAATTTGCCTGCCGAAATAGATATAGGCGACTGAAAGGATTATCGTCAGTGCATAAATAATGATTTTTTTTCTTTTGGGTAATTTAGGGTCCGGTCTTTTTACCATAGCTCTCCTTTCATTCACAACTAAATTTTTCACTAATATTTATCTTAATGAACTAATTAATTGCCAAAATAATAGCATATTTGCTCTTATTTTTCACTTTTATTGTCGGTCACGGTAGGACTTGGCCAATCCGCCTTCGCTAGTTTCTTTATATTTGCTAAAGAGATCTTTGCCGGTTTCATACATGGTACGAACCACCATATCAAAAGATATTTTGCGGGTATGGGTAAGGAAATTAGCCAGCGACAACGAATCCAGGGCTCTCATCGCCGCCACGGCATTACGCTCAATACAAGGTATCTGTACCAATCCATCGATCGGATCACAGGTCAGCCCCAGATGATGCTCCATAGCTAGCTCAGCAGCATACTCAATTTGATCCAAATCCATTTCATAAAGTTGGGCTAAGGCTGCTGAAGCCATAGAACAAGCGCTGCCGATCTCTGCCTGACAACCGCATTCCGCACCACTGATCGAGGCGTTCGTCTTGATCAAATTCCCCATAATGCCACCGGTGGCTAGTGCCCGAGCCATCTCCTGATCCGAAAAACCCATTTTATTTTGAGAATACAGCAATACCGCCGGCATCACCCCGCAAGAGCCGCAAGTAGGCGCAGTTACTACTATGCCGCCACAGGCATTTTGCTCAGAAGCGGCAAAAGCGTATGAGCAGACGATGCGGTTGTATTTGGTATTAGCGCTTTCATCCATATGGCGCTGCGTATAGAGATATTTGGCCTTACGGTGTACATGAAGCGAACCGGGGAGCTCACCCTCAGCCTCCAGTCCTTCATAAACAGTGTTTTTCATCTGATCCCAAACTTTATGCAAAAAAGGCCACAGTTCCGGGCCCTCTTCCTCCTCAGCATACTGCCATAGCTGCCAATGGCGTTCCTCACAATAGCGGCGAATCTCAGTAAAGGAATCAAGGTGATAAACATGAGGGTTGACAGCATCATTCTTACCCTCAATTTGAATTTTGCCGCCGCCCACGCTAATAACCCGCCAACGGCTGGCTTCCTGCTTGTCCTGATAAGCAATAAAATCCATGGTGTTGGGATGGGGCAAATCTACTGCTTCTCTATCAAAATAAATTTTTACTTTTTTACCGCCAAATCCTTCTTCAATAGCCTTATCAGTTAAATGGCCCTTGCCAGTTTTGGCTAAAGAACCATATAAATAAACCTCAAACATTTCTGCATGAGGATTAGCGTCAGCAAAAGCTTGAGCAGCACGGTACGGTCCCATTGTATGAGAACTGGAAGGTCCCTTACCAATGCGGTATAGCTCTCTGAGTGATTCCATTACTTTCCTCCATTTTCTCCCCTCTGTACTTGCATATCTTAAGTGATTATGTCATACTGTAGGGGTCAAATTTTTTTAAGGCGGTTTATAAAATTGAATTTCAATTCACTACAATACTATTTATTCTTGCCAATAGTTATTGTATTATATTATATCCTTCCGGTCAAATTACGTAATCCTCTGCTTTTGATAGCCAGCTATTTCTTTTACATGTGCTGGCAGCCTGCGTATGCCCTGTTGATGTTGACTTCAACAGCAATTACTTACTTCTGTGGTATCTGCATCTCGCGCTATCCTGAGCGTAAAAAAATCTGGTTAGCGACCAGCCTGATTTTGAATCTGGCTATCCTCTTCTTCTTTAAATATTTCAATTTTGTGGCATCATTGATTACTGATATTTTAAGCGCTGCCAATCTCAATGTCACCGCTCCTTCTTTGGACGTTTTGCTACCGGTAGGTATTTCTTTTTATACCTTCCAGGCTTTAGGCTACACGATAGACGTTTACCGGGGTGATATTAAGGCGGAAAAAAGCTTTCATATCTACGCCTTATTCGTTTCCTTTTTCCCCCAGCTAGTAGCTGGACCCATCGAACGTTCCCGCAATCTTTTGCCGCAATTCCGCGAAACCCATCGCTTTAGTTTTGATAATATCCGTGCCGGCATGCTGCCATTTTTGTGGGGGCTATTCAAAAAAATCGTTATTGCCGATCAATTAGCCGTAATTGTCAATACTGTTTATGCAGCGCCAGAAAATTTCCTTCCCTATCAACTGGTAGCAGCTACTATCGCATTTGCTTTTCAAATTTACTGCGACTTCTCGGCGTATTCTGATATCGCTCGCGGTTCAGCCATTATGCTAGGCTTTAGGCTGATGCGCAATTTCAATTCACCCTATTTTGCCACCTCGGTTAAAGACTTCTGGCGGCGTTGGCATATCTCTCTCTCGACCTGGTTCAGAGACTATCTGTATTTTCCTCTAGGCGGTAATCGCTGTTCTAAGGCACGGCATTGTTTTAATCTGCTGGTCGTCTTTGCGGTCAGTGGCCTTTGGCATGGCGCAGCGTTGACTTTTGTCATCTGGGGATTGCTCAATGGCATTTATCAGGTTATTTCATTGCTGACAGCGCCTATACGCAAAAAAATACAAACAGCCTGTCACCTGCGAGATAATAATCCGCTGCTTACCATTTTCCGCTATGGAATAACCTTTGTGCTGATCTGCATCGCCTGGGTCTTTTTCCGTGCTGATAGTTTAGGTGACGCCACCTACATTCTGAGCGTTATTTTAGGACTAGTCCCATCAGCCGGCGATCTAGGCATGGCTCACCTGTCGATGGGCCTGGATGCAAGCAATAAAATAATGGTCATTGTGGCAATGGTTGTCTTGCTGATAGTAGATTATCTGGGGCTGAAGCATAAATTAGCCGAGCAAATCGATAAAACTATTATACCCAGATATGTGATTTATTTTCTGCTGATTGCTGCTATTCTTATTTTTGGTTCTTATGGCGTGGGTTATGACCCGCAAGACTTTGTTTATTTCCAATTTTAAGGAGCATTACCTTGAACAAAAAAAAGAAAGAAATTATTGCTTTAATCATCTTTCTGATCGCGCTGATCAGCTTCATTGTCTGCGCTTCTGCTATCACTACGCCCAAACGTTACGAGCTAGGCGCTAATTGGGGTGCCTTCACCGAAGAAAAAAAAGATAGTATGGATGTGGTATTTTTTGGCAGTTCTATGGCATACTGCAATGTTATCCCTGCCGTTATCTGGGAAAACAATGGACTATCTTCTTATGTGATGGCTGGGCCTGAGCAACCGCTGAGTATCACCTATTACTATGTCAAAGAAATGTTTCGCCATCAGAGTCCGTCTGCTGTTATGGTAGAAATATCCGGAATCATCTATGGCCAATACGCCAGTGAAGGAGCGACTAAGGCCAATATCAGCTATATGCCGTATAATATCAACCGTTTTGGCGCGATTATCAATGGCGCGCCTAAAAGTGAATGGCTAGGCCTCTTCTTCCCGCTTTATAATTACCATGACCGCTGGAACAAGCTGACTGAAGACGACTATGAAATTGGCTTAACCGGATATGATATCGATCTTTTGGCAGGATATCATTTTCTCTCTGATAACCAACCCCAGCCAGAAATGCGTGAGCGGGATTTTGAACAAACCGAGGAAGGATATCAATATAACCTCTCCTGGCTAGAGAAAATTGCCCAATTGTGCCGTGAGCATAACTGCCGCCCGATCTTTTATATCTCAGCCTCCTATGCCTACTTCAATGAAAGCTATCTGGAGCGGCTAGAGGCTGATTTAGCCAATATAGAAGGGGTAGAATTTATTAATTTCATGGATAATATCGACGAGATGGATATTGATGCCAGCACAGATTTTTATGATATTCTCCACTTCAATTACCGAGGAGCAGAAAAATTTTCCCGTTTTCTGGCAGAAACCATTGATGAATTAGGAATAAAGGCACAGAATCCTTATAACGATCCACAGCTATGGCAGGAACGAATCGATCATTACCGTTCACTTATTGCCCAAAGCAGTACCCAGGAGAGCTAAAAATGGCAGTCGATATAGAAGAAGTAAAAAAACAATTATCGTCAATGGCTGAAGAGCAATACCAACAATTCAGCCGCAAATTAGTCCCGGGCACTGACAATATTCTTGGTGTCAGAATACCGCAATTACGGATTATAGCCAAAAAATTAGCCAAAGAAGACTGGCAGGGATTCATGGCCGTTGCTGACGCCAGCTCCCATGAAATGTTGATCCTCCAAGGCTTAGTACTAGGATTTGCCAAAACAGACTTCCCCACCCTCCTGCCCTATATTGATAGTTTTATCGATAGCATTACCAACTGGGCTATTTGTGATACTTTTGTTGGCGGATTGAAAATAACTACTAAATATCCGCAGGAAATGCGTTCATTCGTTATTAGCTGTCTACAGAGCACGGCAACATACCGTATCCGTTTTGGTGCAGTTATGTTGCTCAACTATTATACTGATAACAACTTTCTGGCAGAAAATCTGACTCTGCTAGAGCAGATAACTAATGATGATTACTATGTGAGAATGGCTGTGGCTTGGGCAGTATCGATTTTCTTTATTAAACAGCCAGAGCAGACTATGCCATTTTTGCAAAACAATCATTTGGATAAATTCACCCACAATAAAACCCTACAGAAAATATGTGAATCACGAGTAATCGATCCTGAGACCAAAAAAGAGCTAAAGAAGCTGAAACGGCACTAAGATTATAGTGATAAATAAGATAATGAAAAGGATAGATGAGTCACTCATCTATCCTTTTCATATTGGCGACAAATTGGGTTTACCATATCATCTATGAGAACCTTAATATTAAGAATGCAATATTGAAAGACCTAGCCATTTTTATAAGATGTTATTTTAATAAAGACAAGGCTTGCTGGTAATCCGCACGGCGTACATAAATAATATATTCATAATCCAGATTAAGATTTTGTCCAAAGCTACCTACCGCGGAACGGGTATCACCCATCAAAGCAGCACAGCTGCGATTGACTGTTTTAATAGAATAATCAATACCATTATCAGCTAGCAAAGATCTGATACTCGCTTGCTCTTCCATAGAAAAAGTAGTCCATAATTCCTTACGGTTGAATATAGTAATCATCCTTATCCCTACTTTCATATAAAGAATCAATTTACTTGGTTCTAAATGTTAATATGGCATTTTATCGATTGGCTTTCTCTTCATCGATAGTAAACAACCAGGAACAAGAACAAGATTGGTCCTCAATATCCGGATAACAGCTCAAACATTCACATTTGATTCGCGGGTCAATTACCTTAGCAAAGCCGGAATATTCGATAATACCCACCGGTTTACACGGATGGTATGACATTTGTTTGCGACGTCTGGCCTTCTGAACACGACACTCCTTCATTTTATAGAGCAAGCTAGTATCATCTAAAATGATTTCACTCGCATTAATATTAGCATAAAAACGCAAGCGTAATGCATCGCGGAGGCCAGCTAGTCCTGCATATTCTGGCAAGTTGAGAAACTGTTTAATCCTCCTTGCCTCAATAGCGGTAAACCTTTCCCAAGCACGGGCGTCATGCTCCATAGCTTCATCCATACCCAGCTTATCCTCAATCGACTGAAACCAGACACCGTCTAAGGCCAGCCAATTTTTGGCATATACTTCGATCAAATCTAATAGCTGTTCTTTAGTTAATGCTGACAAAAATTCATTCTTCATTCCATCACACCTGCTTGTAAAACATATCTATACTACATTTGACATCAATATATAGCTAGCAACAACTCTATTTTAATTATCTGTTTCTACATTTTTAACAGCGCGCTGTTGCTGTTTTCTTTTATTAGCAATGTCAGCTGCAGCAGTGAATAGAACATCTGTTGAAGAATTAAGTGCCGTCTCACAAGAATCCTGAATAACGCCTACAATAAAGCCTACCCCTACCACTTCCATAGCGATATCATTAGGAATTCCAAACAAGCTACAGGCTAGAGGGATTAATAATAAAGATCCCCCAGCAACCCCTGATGCACCACAAGCACTCAGAGCCGCAAGGAAGCTCAGTAGAATTGCTGTAGGTAAGTCCACAGAAATACCTAAAGTATGCGTAGCAGCCATAGTTAAAGTAGCAATAGTTACTGAAGCACCTGCCATATTAATAGTGGCACCTAGAGGAATAGAAATAGCATAGGTGTTTTTATCTAAGCCCAAATTTTCGCACAAGTTCATATTCACAGGGATATTGGCAGCTGAGCTCCTGGTAAAGAAGGCGGTAATTCCACTATCCTTTAGGCATCTAAAGACCAGCGGATATGGATTGCGTCGAATATTGATGTAAACAATTAGCGGGTTAAGCACTAAAGCAACAAATGCCATTGTTCCCACTAAAAGAGCAATCAGCTTGCCATAACTCAGCAAGCTTTGTAAACCGCTGGTTGCCACTGCATTAAAAACTAATCCCATTACGCCCAGCGGAGCAAATTTTATCACCCATTTGACGATCTTACCCACTGCATCTGCAATATCACTTATCACGGTTTTAGTGCGGTCTGAAGCATTTTTGAGTGCCAATCCTAATAAAATGGACCAAGTAAGGATACCGATATAATTAGCTTGCATCAGAGCATTGACCGGGTTATCAACTACTTGGAATACTAATGATTTTAAAACTTCTACCAGGCCGCTTGGTGGTGCAATATTCTCACTGCTAACGGTCAAAACCAGCTCGATACGAAAAATAAAGCTAGCTACAACAGCGACCACAGCTGCTAAAAAAGTACCGATAAGATAAAGGATAATGATCGACTTGATATTGGTCTTTTGTCCTTTTTGATGATGTGAAATAGCTGCCATAACCAAAAAGAGGACCACTATGGGAGCAACTGCCTTGAGTGCCCCAGTGAACAATTCTCCCAGGATAGAAAGCCCTGACAATTCCTGAGGAAAGAATATCGCCAAAAGGATACCGATCACCAGACCGATACAGATCTGTTTAACCAAACTGATTTTATTCCACCGTGCTACGATACTTTTCATCGACATCTACTTATTCTCCATTAGCTAAATTATGTATTTAAAGTCAATATCTTTACTATACATCATAATTTACTTAGTCACAAGGGCTTAATTTTCCTGTTGTGGTATCGACAATAAACCCCTTAATAGTGACATCATGAGGAATTAGTGGGTGTTCTTGCAAAAAAGTAACTGTTTCCTGCACTGATTTACCCACATCAACAATACCATGCAGCATCGTATCAAAATCAGGATCATAGGTGCTTAATAATTGTATGGTTTCCGCAGAAATACCCCGGTTTTTCATCTTTTCTATCATTGTTGGTGCGGAAAGATGCTGCGCTCCGCAATCTGTATGGCCAACCACCCAAATGGTATTGACATCCTGCTCATAAATAGCAACCAGCAGGCTACGAATAATGCTGCCGAAAGGATGCATCACCCACGCCCCAGCATTCTTAATAAAAACAGCATCGCCGTTTTTCAGCCCTAAGGCATCGGGAAGCAAGTTTGTCAAACGAGTATCCATACAAGTCAAGATGGCCAAGCTCTTATCAGGGTGCTTACTGGTCTGATATGGCAAATACTGCCTTTGCTCTACAAACTGTTTATTATACTGCAAAAGATCTTTCATCAAATAGCCTCCTAAATCACTTATAATTCCCAATCATCCAGCAGATCGCGAATCATGGCAATCTCTTGCTGATGTCCGGCATCATCCAGCGGCGTCTCCAAATAAAACGGCAGAGCCTTTAATGCTGGATGTTGGATAACCCTAAGTAAGCAATCCAGCCCGATCTGCCCATCACCTATAGTGGCATGACGGTCTTTATGAGAAGCAAAAGGCATCATGCTATCGTTGAGATGGATAGCATGCAATAACTCAAGCCCTAACACTCTATCAAACTGTTCAAGCACTCCATCCAGATCATTGACAATATCATAGCCTGCAGCAAAAATATGACAAGTATCTAAACATATCCCAACCCGTTCTGGGTGATATAAACCATCACGGATGGTTTTAAGCTGCTCAAAGGTAGCACCGATTTCTGTGCCTTTGCCGCTCATCGTCTCCAATAGAACAGTGATTTGTTCTTTACCGCTAATAGCCTGGTTCAGTCCGGCAATAATATTTTTAATGCCTACTGACACACCACAACCAGTATGGCTGCCTGGGTGCAAAACAATATTCTCCATACCGAGATCATCCATTCGGACAATATCTTCCCTGATTACTGTACAGGCAAATTCATATACTGCTTGCTGTGGGCTGGCAAGATTCATCGTATATGGAGCGTGAGCCAAAAGCGGCCCCCAATGATGTTCTGCCCGTATCGTTTGAAAATGCTCAATTTCCGCTATCTCCGGCTTTCTAAAATTAGACCCTCGGGGATTACGGCTAAAAATCTGCATCGTATTTGCCTGCATCTTAAGTGCATTATCAGCAGTCTTGCCCAAACCATGGGCAATCGACATATGGGTCCCTAAAATTAACATTGATATCCCTTCATGATAAGGAGTTTTCTAGAATGCATACATAATCTTTAATATTATTTAAAGCTCTGCTAATACTTTCTTATCTACAAATCACAATTTTATACAATTACATTATACGATTTACTACAATGGCTGTCGATATCATTTTTAAGCATATATTTATAAACCCCTTTAATAGGCAATCTACTCTTTACCTATTGACATATATACCTGTATTAAATTTAAAATATACGAAATAACCAATTTTATATCTACAATTTTAACATTGGATTAGGCTTTTTATAAAAAACTAACAACGAACTGCTTTAAAATTTATCCTAATATAATTGCTTAACACACATTGACATTACTGGGAAAGCGCATTATAGTATTTATATTGACACAATGTCAGAATGCTAAAATATGCTTTTGCTAATTCTGTTTTAAACACAATTTAGCAGTAAAGTTCGCAAACAGGCCATAAACTATTTTAGTATATTTATGAACAAAAGCATTGCCTATAATATCTTGATTTCAATATAATATTATTTTTGACCCAAATACCTAAATAAAGAAGTAGTTATCAGCAATTACTTATTGTAATATGAAAAATATATTTATAAAAACAAATTGTGATTGAGGAGGATTTAACATGAAATCTACTGTCTATTTCACCAAGACAATCACCCCTGAAAAAGTAGTTGAGTTATACCATGCTCTAAAAGTACAGTTGCCTGGTAAGGTTGCTATTAAGGTTCACTCCGGGGAAAAGGGTAATCAAAATTTTTTGTGTCCTGAATTTTGGCGGCCTATGGTAGAGGAAATTCACGGCACCATCGTAGAATGCAATACCGCCTATGGCGATGCCACAGTCGGCGTACGCGATCATACCGAAGCCCACCTAAAGCTTATGGAAGAACATGAGTGGACGAAGTATTTCAATGTAGACATAATGGATGCAGAAGGCCCCGACGTTATTTGGCCAATTCCCAACGGAAAAATTATCAAAGAGAATCATTTAGGTAAAAATATTGTCAATTATGACTCCATGCTTGTTCTTGCTCATTTCAAGGGGCACCCCATGGGCGGTTATGGCGGAGCGCTTAAACAGCTCTCCATAGGCTGTGCCTCCCGTGCTGGCAAGGCTTTAATTCATTCAGCAGGAAAGACTGATGACCGCTTCAAAACTTGGGAACAGCATGCCAGCGATGTAGAATTCCCTGAGGCCATGGCTGATGCAGCATTTAGTGTGGTGGAGCATTTCAAAAATAGAATTGCCTTTATTAATGTAATGAAAAATCTTTCGGTAGACTGCGACTGTTGTGCAGTAGCCGAGGATCCCTGTATGAAAGACATTGGTATTCTTTCATCTATTGACCCAGTGGCTATCGACCAAGCCTGCATTGATCTTGTCATCAATTCCAATGATCCTGGAAAAGACCACTTTATGGAGCGTGTAAATAGTCGCAATGGCATCCATACTATTGAAGCTGCAGCTGATCTGGGGTATGGATCACGGGAATATGAACTAATCGAATTATAAAAATAAAGGGGTGAACGATAATGAGTAAGGTATTGATAGCTTATTTTTCTGCCAGTGGTGTAACAGCCAATGTGGCAAAAGAAATAGCTAAAGCGACAGGAGCAGACCTATACGAGATACGTCCCCAAAAGCCTTATACTTCTGCCGATTTGAATTGGATGGACAAAAAAAGCCGCACTACCCTAGAGATGAATGATCCTAACTGTCGTCCAGCCATTGCGGAATCGGTACCAAACATTGAGCAACACGATACTGTTATGATCGGATTTCCGATTTGGTGGTATGTAGAGCCGCGTATCATTGATACATTCCTGGATAGTTATGATTTCTCTGGCAAAACGCTGATTCCGTTTGCCACCTCTGGCGGCAGTGGCATCAGTAAAGCAGAAAAAAGCTTACAGTCACATTATCCCAGTATTTCATGGGCAAAAGGCC
>CALYAP010000005.1 GCA_944393575.1 uncultured Clostridia bacterium | reverse complement strand
AAACACTGCTTGCTATAGGGGAAAAATATGGCAAATCAGCAGCACAAGTTATTCTTCGCTGGCACCTGCAAAGAGGAATAGTTGTCATTCCTAAATCAACTCATATCGAAAGAATGAAGGAAAACTTAGATGTGTTTGATTTTGAACTTTCGGCAGCAGACATGGATACTATTGCCGCACTCGATAAAAACACTAGTTCATTCTTCTCCCATACTGATCCGGCTATGGTGGAATGGTTTGTGCAAATGGTTGAAGAACGCAGACAGAAAAAGAGCTAAGCTTGGAAATAAAAAAATTCCCTTTAGTACGACAGTAATAAATCATCAACATTAATCATATTTTAGCAGCATTGACCAAAGGCTCGTACTCTCATCTAGACACAACTGTCTTCTAAAGGCCGGAGAAGAGACTCACTACTAGCTAAAACGGCCTGAATTATCAGTAGCGGATATCATAAAACCAAAACATACTTCCGACTAAAAGCTTTTAATCATCAAAAATAATATCAGACCCCCAAATAAAAATCCCTTGTGATATTTCATCATGAAATAATACTACAAGGGATTTTCACTATCAGATTTATAATAAATGAACTTTAAACTGGATCAAAAATTTTATCCAACATATGCTGTGGGATCAAACCCACAGATTTTTGGATTATCTCACCTTTATCAATCGAGATCAAAGTTGGTACTGCGTTAATATTATAAAGATGCGCTAAAAAATCCTCTTTATCAATATTAATTTTGCCGATCTTAATCTCTCCACCATTTTTGGCGTCAAATTTATCAATCGCGGTAGCCAGCATACGACACGGTGCGCACCAATCAGCATAAAAATCTAGTAAAACACGTCCTTCATATAAAACAACTTCCTCTTTGAAATTATCTTTGGTCAAAGTAATTACGCTCATTGTCGGTTCCTCCTCTACAGTAAATATTTTATCTGTGCTGTTAAGTGAAATTGCTATTCGCTTAGATCAGCCCACTGGCCATTAGTAATATCAGCAAATTCACTAACCTTTATCCTAATAGCATTATTAGAAGCTCCTGCTGCCGGATATACGATATCATAAGCCTTCAAGCTATTATCCAAAAACACATTTACACCGTCCTTAAGGCCAAAAGGACAAACACCACCCACAGCATGTCCGGTGATTTCTTCTGTTTCTTCTGGCTTTAACATTTTGGCTCGACAGCCAAAAAATTCTTTAAATTTATGGTTGGATAGTCTAGCTGTTCCGGATAAAACCACTATCACTGCACCCTCTTTAAGCTTAAAAGAAAGGCTTTTAGCGATCATTCCCGGTTCCACACCAACAGCTTTAGCAGCCAACTCTACTGTAGCAGAGCTGACTGGAAACTCCAGTATCTCTAAATCTTCTCTATTGATATTGTGTAAATATTCCCTCACTCTAATAGTGCTCATCAGTGACTCTCCTGCTAACTAACCAGATTTTATAAATTTAACTTTCTGTTATTATTAATTATAGTCCTTTATTCAAATAATATCAATTCTAATCAGCCAGAACAGTATTTAAATAAATAGATTGATAAGATGATAAATAATAAAAGATACTAACCATGCCACACCCAGTTGATATAACATCATAAACAAGGTGTATTTAGCCGATCCGCTTTCTCGGCGCATAGCAGTTAATGTCGCCACGCATGGAGTATACAAAAGGACAAATACCATCAAGGCAAATGCAGATGCCGGTGAAATCAATGAGGTCAAAACAGCGCTTAGGGGCACTGCAGCAGAAGCATACAAAACTCCTAATGTAGAGATAACAGCCTCCTTGGCCATAAAGCCAGTAATAAGCGCTACCGCAATCTGCCAAAAACCAAAGCCCATCGGCGAGAAAATAGGCGCGATAAATTTACCGATACTGCTCAAAATGCTGGCATCTGTACCAACCATTTGGAAAGATATATTAACATTGCTTAGTAACCAGACGACAACTGAAGCCAAAAGGATGATTGTACCAGCGCGGGAAATAAAATCCCATACCCGTACCCATACTGAACTCCAAATACAGTGCCAGACCGGTTTACGATAGGGCGGCATTTCCATCAAAAAGACTGGTTTTTCCTTTTGCATAATTTTAGGCCGCAAAATAACGGAAGTAAGGAGCGCCACTAAAATGCCTAATAAATAAAGCGAAAAAATCACCAGATACTGCATGTCAGCAAAAAAGGCTGCAGCAAAAACGGCATAGACTGGCATCCTAGCGGAACAACTAAAGAACGGGATAATCATCATCGTCAAAAGCCGCTCTTTCTTATTGTCCAGAGCACGGCAAGCCATTATCGCCGGCACCGAACAGCCAAAGCCTAAAATCATCGGAATAAAAGACATTCCCGAAAGACCAAATTTGGAGAGCAGTTTATCGGTTATGAAAGCAGCTCTGGCCATATAACCACTAAATTCTAACAAAGCCAGGCAGAGAAATAAAATAGCCAACTGAGGCAAAAAGACCATCACTGCCCCCACGCCGCCAATGATTCCATCAATAATCAAGCCGCTGAGGAATGGTCCGGCACCGGCAGCAGTCAAGCCAGCTGATACCCACCCGGCAATCAGATCATTGAATAGATATTCAAAAGCATTATTTAAGGCATTGCCTAGCGGACCAAAAGCCAGATAGAAAATCAAAAACATCACTAGACAGAAAATTGGCAGCGCGAGGTAGCGATTACACACTACGGCATCAATCTTCTCACTGAGTTGCCGTCTTCTGATCAAGGGCGAAACTTTGATCACCTGATCAACGATCTGGCCGATTATCCGATAGCGTTCCTCGCTGATCGCAGTTTCCCAAGCGTCTCCCTGGCCACGAAGCTCTTCTGGCAATTCGCCCTGCCAATGCTCCTTCATCATCTGGATACCGACCCAATGCCGATCGATATGCTCTGGGACGGACTCATCATCTATCTGGGCAACTATTTGCTCCAATTTTTCTCTAATCTCCGGCGAAAACTGATTAACAATCCTATCGCTATCGCATAAAGAAGGATTCTTAACCACTGCCATAATGGTCTCGAGCAATTTTTCGATACCATATCCTTTAGCAGCAGAGATCTTAACGCAAGGAGCGCCCAGCAGTTCTGAGAGCTTTTTAGCATCCACAAATAAACCTTGCTCCTGCATGGCGTCATGCATATTCAAAGCTACTACTACTGGGATGCCACTCTCAATCAATTGAGTGGTTAAATAAAGGTTACGCTCCAAATTAGTGGAATCCACTACATTGAGCAAGACATCAGGATGATAGTTCAAGAGATATTCACAGCCAGTCAGCTGCTCCGGAGTATGCGTAAACAAAGAGTAGATACCAGGAATATCCACCAGATCTATCGCCTGTTTTTTGTAATGAAAATGACCAATATCTAAAGTAACAGTAGTGCCTGTCCAATTGCCAACAGACCGGTTGCCCCCGGTGAGCTCATTAAACAGCGTCGTTTTGCCGCAATTAGGATTACCGAAAAGGCCGATTTCCAGCTTCAAGAGGACTCGCCTCCCCTCTGGAGCTCAACGCTAATAGCACCGGCGATTTTAGCACTAAATGCTAGTTGATATCCACGTAGTTCAACCCAGACAGGATCGCCTAAAGGCGCCCGCTGGATAAACTTAATATGTTGGCCTGTTGTCATCCCTAAATCACGCAATTTTTTCGCAGTCTTCTGATCCAGACTGTCTAAGGAAGTGATATAGGCAGTCTCATCGGGCTTCATATCGTTGATATTCACAGCTGTCCCCCACATCGTGAAACTATATGATATAAATATATTCGTGCTACTGGGCGCTACCCCTGCCAACAATCCCGTAATGGTGAATTAGTATTGGGGCAAAAAGGAAGAAAAAGCCGCTACCTCCCATGTAGCAGCTTAAACTCATTGATGATTATCCTTTTAATTCTCTATATTTTTTCTTTCACTCTGAAGAGGAAATCCTTTGTTCGCTGTTCTTGCGGGTTATTAAAAACTTCATCGGGAGTCCCCTGTTCCAGAATGACACCGCTGTCCATAAAGAAAACCCGGTCCGCCACCTCACGAGCAAAAGCCATTTCATGAGAGACCAACAGCATTGTCATACCTTCTGCCGCGAGGTCTGCCATAACTTTCAACACCTCGCCGACCATCTCTGGATCCAGCGCTGATGTTGGTTCGTCAAACAGCATAATACTAGGATTCATCGCCAAAGCCCGAGCAATAGCCACTCGCTGTTTCTGTCCGCCGGACAGCCTGCCAGGGTATTCCTGAGCTTTATCGGTCAGACCAACCTTTTCTAGCAAATGCATTCCCAAATCTTCTGCCTCGGCCTGACTCATCTTTTTGAGTTTCATCGGAGCTAAAGTGATATTCCCCATCACACTATAGTGTGGAAAGAGGTTAAAATGCTGGAACACCATGCCCATCTGCTGACGCATTAAGTTCACATCATGTTTGGGATCGGTAATTTCCTCTCCATTGATAAAAATCCTGCCTGAGGTTGGCGTCTCCAGAAGATTAAGACAACGCAACAGCGTGCTTTTACCGGAACCAGAAGGTCCGATGATAACTACTTTTTCCCCTGGTTTGATTCTCTCGGTAATATCTTTGAGTACTTTTAACTTACCAAAATTTTTGCAAAGATGCTCAACGCTGATCACTGGCTCTCAACCTCCTTTCCAGTCTGCCAAATATCCATGAAAGGATCATTACCATCACCAGATAAATCAAGGCTGCGCCAATCAGCGGTAAGAATGGCTCAAAAGTACGTCCGCTAATAATGTAAGCACCCTTAGTGAGGTCAGTGACCGCAATGTAGCCGACAACGGCGGTTTCTTTAAGCAGGGTGATAAACTCATTGCAGATAGCAGGTAAAACATTTTTAAAAGCCTGGGGCAAAATGATATAACGCATAGTGGAGATATAGCCAAAGCCTAGGGAGCGTCCGGCCTCCATTTGTCCACCATCAACGGACATGATACCGGCACGGAAAATCTCAGCTACATAGGCACTGCTATTGACACCAAAAGCAATAATTGCAACCATTACGCCATCTGTCCATGAAACTAGGATAATAAAGAACCAAATCATTAACTGTACGACTACAGGAATACCCCTGATTACAGTAATATAGATTTTGGCAATGGCATTGAAAAAGCCAAGGAAAAATTTGCCTGCGCCACGACGCATATTATGGGCATTTTTAGCATATGTAACACGGATCAAAGCCAAAACCACACCTACTACAACGCCAATAATCAGCGCAAAGAAGGTAATCTTTAAGGTATTTCCCAAACCAGAGAGCATATAATCGACGAAACGGTTATCATCGATAAAACACAACTCAAATTTGGCCTTAAAATCCAGATAAAATTCAGTTATAGCTTCGCCTAAACTCAAATGATTCACCTCTTACCTGCTTGTCTACTAAATACATAAAGAAGGAGCGGCTTTATGCCGCCCCTTCTGGCTGAAACTAATGATTATTCAACAGGAGCGTTCTGGTCAGCATCAGCATCGGAATCAGCGTTTGCATCAGTATTGGCATCTGTGTCAGTATTAGCATCGGCATCGGTATTAGCATCATCGCCACCATCTGATGGGATATATTTTTCAATAATAGCAGGGATAGTACCATCAGCGGTCAACTCAGCCAAAGCAGCATTGATTTGATCAAGCAGCTCTGTATTCTCTTTAGCGATAGCAATAGCGTAATCTTCTACTGCATACTCAGTATCAAGAATTGTCAAGCCCTCGTTTGCGGCAACAAAGTTCTTGGCAGGTTCGTTATCAATGATAACGCAATCAACACGGCCAGTGGTCAGCGCCATAATAGCGTCATTGGTTTTATTGAAACGAGAAACACGATCATTGCCAAACTCCTTTGTAGAATACAGATCACCAGTAGTATCCTGCTGAACGCCTACCACATAAGTAGCTCCGTCAGCACGAAGATCATCAACGCTAGTAATAGGAGAATCTTCAGGAACAATAACTACCTGGACGCCGGTAGCATAGCTATCAGAGAAATTAATGCTCTCAGCACGGGTAGGATCAACAGTCATACCAGCCATACCGATATCAGCTTTGCCGCTTTCAACAGCACCGATGATAGCGCCAAAATCCATATCCATGATCTCCAGGGTCATGCCAAGCTTTTCAGCAATGGCGCCAGCGATCTCTACATCGATACCGACCAACTCACCGCCTTCATAATACTCATAGGGCGGGAAAGTACCCTCAGTAGCCATGGTCAGAACAGTATCACCCGTCTGGGCATTTTCACCATTGGCATCATCGCCAGCTGGCTGTTCATTATTAGAGCAGGCCGCAAAAGCAAACAACATACATACAGCAAGTAAAACAACTAAAAACTTTTTCATTTTTATGTATCCCCCTAACCTTCCTAAACTTAAAAAGTTTTTGATAGTATTTTGAATATATCATACCGCCTGCAAAAAATCAACAGAATTATTCATCGTTTATTTATAAATATTATTATAAATGTTACAATTATGCTAAATAGAAGATGGGAAAACTATTTACAGCAATAAATCATTCTACTATAATGGCCATATAAGCTAATTATTCATAAATAATCTAAGGAGCATATAATATATGAAAACTACTTCCTTGCTCGAGCATATCGGTAATACACCGCTACTGCATCCGCAGAATTTTTTAACAACAATGGATTGTTCAGCGACGATCTTGGCAAAATATGAGGGTTTCAACCCAGGCGGAAGCATCAAAGACCGAGCTGCACTAGCCATGATCGAAGATGGAGAAAAAAAAGGCCAAATAAAAAAGGATACAGTAATTATTGAGGCTACCAGTGGCAATACTGGTATCGGCCTGGCGCTGATTTGTGCGCAAAGGGGGTATCGGCTGGTTCTCACCATGCCGGAAAGTATGAGCATTGAACGCAGAAATCTGCTGCAGGCTATGGGAGCAGAACTAATCCTAACCCCGGCAGCAGATGGTATGCAGGGCTCTGTGGATAAGGCTAATGAACTGATGGCCTCTCTTCCCTCTGCTTACCTGATCGGGCAATTCGATAATCCGGCCAATGCCCAGGCGCATTATCTGACTACTGCGCCAGAGATATGGGCAGCATTAGACGGACAAATCGATGTTCTGATAGCGACTATTGGCTCTGGAGGAACCATCAGCGGCTGTGGCCGTTATTTCAAAGAAAAAAACAGCAATATCAGAGTTATTGGCGTAGAGCCAGCAGAAAGTCCCCTGCTCACTCAGGGGAAGGCTGGCCCTCATCTGATTCAAGGCATTGGGGCAAATTTTATACCTAATGTGCTTGACCGTAATGTCGTAGATGAAATTGTCACGGTCAAGGGAGAGGACGCCATGCAGAAGGCTAAACTGTTTGGCCAGGCTGAAGGATATCTAGTAGGCATTAGCGCAGGAGCCGCACTCAGTGCAGCATTAACAATAGCGCAGGAAGCACAGTTTGCAGATAAAAAGATTGTCACTATTCTGCCTGACCGCGGAGAAAGATATATGTCCACACCGCTTTTTCAATTTGAACAATAAATTTTGAACAATAAATAAAACTGGCTATGGAATAATTCCATAGCCAGTTTTATCAACAGGCCATATCTTACTGGTTATCCACAGCATACATGTAGGCGATTAGTTCCAGGACTTTTTTAGAATGAGTTTATAGAGAATAATTGATATTGACTTCCCTGCCTAGATAGGATATCATATTATTGTAAATTTTGGGCGTATAGCTCAGGGGGAGAGCGCTTGACTCACATTCAAGAGGTCGCTGGTTCGAAACCAGCTACGCCCACCATAAGAGAATCATGTAGAGCTGTATAACAGCTTTTCTTATGCTTTAATCGCTACCACAATGTGGGCTTCTACATATAAATAATACGAAAATATCTAGAGGAGTTGAGGTCGACGGTGATAAGCCCTACACCAGAATCAGCCGGTATCCATGGTAAAATTCAGTAAAAATTTTATCAAGCGTACCGGTATTTTTTGCGGCCAAAAACAACTCGCTACATAATTTATTCGCTGTCTTTAATTTAAAATAAATTTATTTGGGGAGGGGATAGCAATGGCTATAAAAATTGGGATTAACGGTTTTGGGCGTATTGGCAGAATAGCCTTGCGTCAAGCACTGGAAATCCCGGAGCAGTTTGAGGTATGCGCTATCAATTACCGCAATGTTGACTTAGAACATATGGTATATATGATGCGTTATGATTCTACCTTTGGCAGATATGGTAAGAAAATTATTGCCAAAGATAACGGACTGCAATTCGATGATATTTTTGTTCCTGTTTTTGAGGGAGATAGTGCGGATACTTTGCCATGGGGCAAAACGGGAGCAGAATATATCATTGAATCTACAGGGGCATATAAGACCTATGACAGATGTAAACTGCATTTAGATGCCGGAGCTAAAAAAGTTGTTATCACGGCCCCAGCTAAAGATAAGTCTCCAATGTTTGTTATGGGAGTCAATAATACTGATTATCGCAGTGATATGGATGTTGTTTCTAATGCCTCTTGCACGACAAACTGCTTAGCTCCTCTCGTTAAAGTCATCAATGATAAATTCGGCATTATTCAAGGACTGATGACAACAGTTCATTCTGCTACATCAAAACAAAAATCAGTTGATGCTCGCTATGCCAAAGATTGGCGTATTGGCCGTGCAGTTTTTAATAATATTATTCCTTCCTCTACTGGTGCTGCTAAAGCTTGCGGTATTGTTATCCCTGAACTAGCTGGTAAACTTACTGGTATGAGTTTGAGAATTCCTACCCCAGATGTTTCCGTAGTGGATCTTACCGCTAGGTTAGCAACACCTACCACTTATGAGGCGATTTGCGCTGCTGTTAAAGAAGCCGCTGAGACAAATATGAAGGGTATTATCGACTATTGTGCAGATGATGTGGTATCTACTGATTTCATTGGCTCTGATTATACCTGTAATTTTGATGCTAAATCTGGCATCATGATCGGCGATGATTTCGTCAAGCTGCTGGCGTGGTATGATAATGAGTGGGGCTATTCTAAAAAAGTCTTGGAACTAATCGCCTACATGTATTCTGTGGATAATCAGTAAGATATGGCTTACCCTTAAAATATTCAGCACACCACTTAAAAAGGGTGCTATGGATAATATCCATAGCACCCTTTTATGGCACCATTTATTTTGCTTACCATTTAACTATACGGTAATAAACTTTAGCAGTCAGTTTAAAGACGATCAAGTATATCAAGGCGAAAATGGCACAGGTTACGGCAATGCAGATGAGCACCAAAGCAGAGTTATAAAGCTCAAACGACTGGAGCATCACGCAAATAATCTTAGATGCCACCACAGTATGACAAATGGCTACAACTAATGGGAGGAAGAAAACCCAGAGAATTTGACGATTAATAGTCTCCTTGACCTGCTTATCACTCATACCTACTTTTTGCAAGATAGCAAAACGTTCCTTATCCTCGTACCCCTCAGTAATCTGCTTGAAGTAAATGACCAAAACTGTAATAACCAAGAAGAGAATGCCAAAGAATACACCTAAGAAAAGCAGGCCGCCAGTCAAAGCATA
>CALYAP010000004.1 GCA_944393575.1 uncultured Clostridia bacterium | reverse complement strand
TTTTTAATGCGGCGCAGGTGTAGTGGATTTTTAGAGAGTTTTTGAGCTTAGTAGTGGCTGGTTAGCTATCTTTTTACTTCATCTAAAGTAAAAGCCCCTGATGTTTTTGCTAACATCAGGGGCTTTTACTGGTTGTTTGTTGTGGTGCCGGTGGCCGGAGTCGAACCGGCACGCCCGAAGGCACTTGATTTTGAGTCAAGCACGTCTGCCAATTCCATCACACCGGCGTATTTTAACGCGAGTAATATTATACACAACTCTGCCGGTGAATGCAAGAGGACAAAGATAATTTTCTTGATAAAAAGTTACCTTATGACAGGTAGAGGCGAGATTTATTAGCGCAGTTTGGCAAAATCATAGTTATCGCCGCAGCCGTAATGCTCTTCCACATAGTCGATATCCTTATCGCCACGGCCGGAAAGATTGACCAGAATAGAACCTGGCCGCCCTTCTCTAGCCACTTTGATGGCATAGGCCAGTGCATGGGCGCTTTCGATAGCGGGAATGATGCCCTCGAGACGGCAGAGCATGAAGAAGGCCTCCATCGCCTCATCATCGGTAGCGGTGACATATTTGACTCTGCCCTTATCATGGAGCAGTGCGTGTTCAGGACCAACACTGGGATAATCCAGACCACTGGCTACCGAGTAGACTGGTTGGGGCTGGCCCTGTTCATCTTGGAGCATGATAGAATTAAAGCCATGCATGATGCCCTCGCTGCCATAGGTCATTGAGGCAGCGTGATCGCCGATCTTGGGTCCGCGGCCTAGCGGCTCAACACCGTAGATCTCGACCGGGTCTGCAACAAAGGGGACGAACATGCCGATGGAGTTGGATCCACCACCGACACAGGCGCAGACAGCATCCGGATGATGTCCGGTCATTTCATAGAACTGTTCGCGGGCTTCGATGCCGACTACAGTCTGGAAATCGCGTACCATCATGGGGAAGGGGTGCGGACCAACCACTGAACCGATGCAGTAGATAGCGTCCTCATATTCGTTCATATAGGCCTCAAAAGCAGCGTCGACAGCTTCCTTGAGCGTTCTGAGACCGAAACCGACCGGCACTACGCGGGCGCCGAGCATTTTCATCCGGGTGACATTGGGAGCTTGTTTGACAATATCGACTTCACCCATATAGATATCGCATTCCAGACCGAAGAAGGCGGCGGCAGTAGCCAGCGCTACGCCATGTTGTCCGGCGCCGGTCTCGGCGATGACTTTCTTTTTGCCCATATATTTGGCCAATAAAGCTTCGCCCATGCAATGGTTGAGTTTGTGGGCACCACTATGGTTGAGATCCTCCCTTTTGAGGTAGATCTGGGTCTGGCCTAGGTAATTGGACATCCGTTCGCAATGGTAAACCGGAGTTGGACGGCCCTGGAATTCCTTGCGTATCCGGCGCAGCTCGTTAATGAATTTAGCGCTTTGGGCGATGGTGGCATAGGCCTCATTGATTTCTTTGAAAGCATTCTCCAGCTGGGGAGGGATGTATGCTCCGCCATATTTGCCAAAGTAGCCCTGGGCATCTGGATATTCTTTAATATAGTTATCATAGTCGCGGTATTTATTAGCCATGATTCAAATCCTCTTTTCTGTATAATTTATAATTTTATTGAAGTAATTTCTTTTATTTTAATATATTATTGTTGGTTGTCGCAAGTAGTTGACTACCTCAAAACTGACAAATGTTTGACCTTTTGTCAGTTATTGTCAAGATATTGGCAAAATAGGCACGAAAAAAAGCATCCTTTGTTGGTAACGATGCTTAGGATATGCTTATAGTACCTGGCCAGCATGGTAATGCTAGTCCACTGTAAGCATACGCAGGTATAGATAACCTGTTTTGAGGGACAACCCCTCATTCGTTGACCAAAAGGTATGCTCTATGCAGTTGGCTATAGACGCCATCGCCAATCAGGAGCATTGAGAAGCAGACGGATATTCGCGTTATGCATATCAGTATTGACAGTGAACATCAAACTAGCCTCCTTTACTCCGATTGGTATTTTAATGTCCAACATTTTAACATCAGCCAGAGGCTTTGTCAACAATTAGCGTAAAATTTTTTCCACAGGATTTTCTTCGCCAGCCAAGATGACCTTGGTGCCAAAAACCTGATGGATCATATCCAGCAGTCCGAGATCAGCATATTTGCTGTCTTGCAGCACTAGTATGGCGGGATCAAGACAGATCAGGTTAGCCAGCAGCAGCCATTCGACACCACGGATGTGACCTCCCTCCAGTTGACGTAGTCCATCATCATCTCGCTGCCAGATTTGGCAGATATCGCCGGGATAGAAGAAAAGACGCACTTCACCATGACCTTTGCTAAGTGAACCGCGCAGCAGTTCGATATATGCAGTATCTTCTTCCTCGGCTAGCAATTCTTCTTCAGCACGTAGCAGCATCTCCCGCAGATATTCCTCATAATGAGGTAGGCGGAAGCGGCAGAAACCGTTAAAATCAATAAAGCCTTCTGCCAGCTCTTCTGCCATCGCAGCAGCTAATTTTTGTTCACGGTGCATTCCTTGGTAGAGCTGCTTGCCAGGGAAATCCTCTTCGATTAGACTATGGGCAATGATGACCAGTCGTGAACGTTGTTGTTCCGACAGTTTGCGGTAGCAGCGCTTAGCCAGGCGACGCAGCAGTGTCAATTCCCGTGCTGGGAAGGCTGCACAGGCCAAGGCTAGGGCCGCATCATCAGCACTGAGCCCCTCAGTAAGCAGTAGTTGGCCGCACAGCAGCACTCTAACGGGTTGGGCGGCATAACGGCAGGCATGGGCAATAAAGGCTTGACGGGGCAGATCGCTGAGATTGATGGTGAGCATTGACTAAAATCCTTTCATAAGTTAAACTAAGCAGTAGACAGTATGATCACTCTGTACGAGCGGCTTGTTGATTATCATATGCGGGAAAAGCAAAAAATATTTGCTTGACAAGGATAGCTGCTCATGCTATAATCACTTAGTCAAAAAGAAAGCAGAAGCAGCCGCTTCTCACCTTTATCGCTTAAGCGATCTGGGTAAATACAGATAGCCCCATCTAGGGGTAGTAGTCTGTGATGCGGCCTTCTCGGTCGTCTTTTTTATTTTCCGGAGGTGAAAATTTATTAAGGAGTTAAGAATTAACGAAGAAATCCGGGCGTCTGAGGTTCGTCTGGTCAGCGATGGCGAGGAAAGCGTTGTAGTCCCGCTCGCTGAAGCTTTACGCCATGCAGTGGACAAAGGAATGGACTTGGTGGAGATTTCACCTAATGCCAAGCCCCCGGTATGCCGTGTCATGGATTATGGTAAATACCGTTTTGAGCAGATCAAACGGGAAAAAGAAGCCAAGAAAAACCAACGTATTACTCAGATCAAGGAAGTCAAATTCCGCCCTAATATCGAGGATCATGACTTTGAAACCAAGATCAAAAATGCCGAGCGTTTTCTGAAAGACGGCGATAAGGTCAAGGTGACCATCATGTTCAGAGGGCGGGAAATCACCCATCCGGACCAAGGGCGCATCCTCTGCGACCGCGCAGCTGAACGGCTGGCTGATACAGCCACTGTGGAAAGGTCAGCTAAAGTGGAAGGCAGAAATATGACTTTGATTCTCGCGCCAAAGACGGTTAAATAGCAAAATTCTAATTTGAGAAAAGAGGGAAAACAATGCCTAAAATGAAAACCCACCGCGGTACCGCTAAAAGAGTTAAGATCACCGGTACTGGTAAATTCAAGCGCCATCATGCTTATTGCAGCCATAAATTAGCCTGTAAAAGCGCTAAGCAAAAACGCAATCTGCGTCAGTCTACGGTAATCGGCGGAGCCGATGCAGGACGTTTGTCCAAGCTCTTGCCTTATTCCTAAACAGCGCTTGATTATCCCCATAAAATCAGTTAAGGAGAGATTAACATGACTAGAGTAAAAAGAGGTAATACCCGCCACGCGCGTCATAAAAAAGTATTGAAGCTTGCTAAAGGTTACCGCGCTTCTAATTCCAAACTCTTTAGAGTGGCTAATGAGCAGTTGCTCCATTCGATGTATTATTCCTTTGCTCATCGCCGCAAGAAAAAAGGTGATTTCCGCAAACTGTGGATCACCCGCATTAATGCCGCAGCCCGTATAAACGGACTTTCTTACAGCACCATGATCCATGGTCTGAAGAATGCCGGCGTAGAAGTTAACCGCAAGGTTCTCGCTGAGCTGGCAGTCAATGATGCCGCTGCTTTTACCAGATTTGCTGAAGTAGCAAAAGCTAATTTGTAAACACTAATGACCGGCTGCAGCCGGTCATTTTTTATGTGGCTTCATCTTTTATCTAGTTTATAGTACAAGCACTTGGAAATCATTGATATAGCTATTATCTTTAACCCCAGAGGTCTTTTATGATCACTATCACTTCTCGCGATAATCAATATCTGAAGCTGGCCCGCTCGCTGCATAGCAAAAAAGGCCGCTCTATATCCGAGTCTTTTTTGGTTGAGGGACTGCGCCTCTGTGGAGAAGCGGTGCAGTCCTCGCTGCAACTGCGCTTAGCGCTAATCGATGTAGAGGCCGACCAGCGGTCTTATCAGCTGGCTGCTCTCCTTGAAGAGCGCGGTATTCCGGTTTATCAGCTGCCCACAGCCCTTTTTGCCACCATCTCAGCTACGGAGCATAGCCAGGGTATAGCTATCATCGCTGCTCTGCCGAAACCAGTGCAACTCAGCAGCAGTGGGCATTGTTATGCGCTTTGCGACGGGATCGCTGATCCGGGCAATCTAGGCACTATTATCCGTAGTGCCTATGCTGCCGGAGTTAGCGGGCTAATTCTGGGTCCAGGGTGCGCCGACCCCTATAACCCTAAGACCGTACGCTCAGCTATGGGTGGGTTGTTTCATCTGCCTTTAGTGAAGACTGCGCATAATGAAGAGGCTTTGGCTATAGCACAGCAGCTAGATTTGACTATATTGGTGACCGCGATGGATGGTCTGGATATTCGCCAGGCTGAATCGTGGCTGCAACAGCCGCATCTATGGGTGCTGGGCTCAGAGGTCAATGGTGTGAGTTCTTTCTGGCGTGAGCGAGCAACTGCCAGTATCAGTCTGCCGATGCGGGAAGGGGCGGAATCACTGAACGTCGCCACAGCCGCTACGGTGCTTTTCTATCAAAGTTTTTTTGTCAAATAGGCTGAACTACCTTGCTTGAATGATATCTATATGGTATAATTACTTTATGATAAAATAGCGAAAGGTAGTGAGCCGATGAAAGTCAATGCCAATACCTTTTGGAAGATTTTTGAGCAGACCGGTTCCATCGCCGCTTATATTATTTACCGCAGGGTATCCCTGCGCTAGTCTTGGGACGCGTTTGCTTAGATATTGATGTTGGTGCCTTTCGTCCAGGACGGATGAAGGGCATTTATTGTTTGGACTTTTGCTGCTTTGATATCAAAAGCTGCTTGGTTGTTATGCTTATTTAGCTGTTGCTATCTTTTAAGAGCAAAAGACACCAACTAAAAAATTTTAGACAGTGAATTGTCGTTTTGGAGGTAAAAATGCTGGAAGAGTTGAAGCAAATCGAAGCGGAAGCCTTGGCTGCAGTTGCTAATGCGGCTGATGCTGAGCAATTAACAGAGATTAAAGTTGCCTATCTGGGCAAAAAAGGCAAAATCACTGCAGTCTCCCGTCAGATGGGACAGGTGTCGCCAGAAGAACGTCCGGCCTTAGGCGCTGCTGTCAATCAGGCCAAAGGTGCGGTGGAGACGGCAATCAGCTCCCGGATGGCTGAGTTCCGTAGCGCACAGATGGCTGCGGCACTAGCAGAGGAAACGATCGATATCTCGCTCCCGGGGACAAGCCTTCCTAGAGGCAGTCGCCATATTCTCTCAGTGGTACAAGAGCAGATGGAGGATATTTTCATCGGCCTTGGCTACAGCATTGCCGAGGGACCACAGGTGGAATATGATTATTACAATTTCGAGGCGCTGAATTTGCCTCCGGAACACCCGGCTCGCGATATGCAGGATAGCTTCTATTTCAGCGAAAAGATGCTGCTGCGCACACATACCTCCCCAGTTCAAGTGCGGACGATGGAGCGGATGGCCGGTCAACTGCCGGTGAAAGTCATTTCTCCTGGCGTGGTCTACCGCCGCGATGATGATGCTACTCATTCTCCGATGTTTCATCAAGTCGAAGGCCTGCTGATTGATAAGCATGTCACCTTTGCCGACTTGAGCGGTACTTTGCTGGAATTTGCCCGCCAGATGTTTGGCGAAGACCGCGAGATTCGGCTGCGTCCCAGTTATTTCCCGTTTACTGAGCCTTCGGCAGAAGTAGATATCTCCTGCTTTGCCTGCGGCGGCAAAGGCTGCCGCCTCTGTAAAGGTAGCGGTTGGATTGAAATCCTTGGCTCCGGCGAGGTTCACCCCAAGGTTTTAGCCATGTCCGGTTATGATCCTGAGCAGTGTTCTGGTTTTGCTTTCGGTATGGGTATTGAGCGGGTAGCGATGCTCAAATACGGCATCACTGATATGCGGCTGCTTTTTGATAACGATATCCGCTTCCTGCATAGCTTCTAAGACAGCAGGCAGAGCTAGCAAAAACTTTTCGGAGGTTTCAGATGAGAGTTTCATATAATTGGCTTAAACAATATCTTGATTTAGAGATGCCAGCAGAGGAACTGGCTAAGCGTTATACTCTGGCTGGCTTGGAATATGATGAGGTGATCACTGTCGGCGAGGAATTCTCCGGCGTAGTAGTGGCCAAAGTTCTTTCTTGCGATAAGGTGGAAAAAAGCGATCACCTGCATATCTGCCAGGTGGATATCGGCGCTGCTGAACCACTCAATATCATTTGCGGTGCTCCTAATGTCCGCGAAGGGCTCTTGGTAGCCTGCGCTAAGGTTGGCGCTGTGCTGCCAGGTGATTTTGAAATTAGCGCGCGAAAGACTTTTGGCTATCTTTCGCAAGGCATGCTCTGCTCGCAGAAAGAACTGGGGCTTTCTGAAGACCATAGCGGCATTTGGGAGCTGAATGATTATTTCCCAGATGCTGATGCCCCGTTAGGCATGGATGTCGTGGAGGCTCTTGATATCCGTGATGAAGTGCTGATCATTGAGCTGACGCCTAACCGCAGCGATTGCCTGGGTATGATCAACCTGGCTCGTGAGGCTGCTGCTTATACTGGCGGACCGGTGCATTATCCCGATCTCTCCTATCCCGAAGATGGTGGCAAGATCGAGGAGCTGATCAGCATTGAGGTAGCGGACGAGCAGCTCTGTCCCCGTTATTTGGCCCGGTTAGTTCAGGGGGTGAAAATCGGTCCGTCCCCGCTGTGGATGCAGAATTATCTGCGCGCTGCCGGTATGCGGCCGATCAACAATGTCGTTGATATCAGCAATTTCGTGATGTTGGAGATGAATCAACCCCTGCATACCTTTGATTATCAAAGTCTGCGTGGGCAGAAAATTTTAGTTAGAGCTGCTGAGCCAGGGGAAGAAATGCAGACTCTGGACGGCAAAGACCGCAAGTTTAGCGGTGGCGAGATCCTCATCTGCGATGACGATGGCCCGGTCTGCGTAGCAGGTGTTATGGGCGGTATGAATTCTGAGGTTACTGAACAGACCACGGATATTCTGATTGAAGCTGCCGCCTTTAATCCGGTATCGATCCGCCGCACCTCGCGCCGTCTCGGCATTCCCTCTGAGGCTTCGATGCGTTTTGAAAAGGGCATTGATATCGCCAGCTGTGATGAAGCAGCTAAACGGGCTGCTCAGCTGATGGTCAAATATTGCGGCGGCACTGCTGCCCAGGGCAAGATCGATGTTTGTTCTGCTATCCCGCAGCCAGTACAGATCATCTTACGCGCTGAGCGGGTCAATCATCTGTTGGGTACTTCCTTTACTCTTGATGAAATCCAAGGAGTCATCACTGCTCTGGGCTTTGCTTTGGAGGCAGCAGGTGATGACGCCTTGTTGGTGACTGTCCCCACCTACCGCCAGGATATTTCCCTGGAAGTGGATCTGATTGAAGAGGTCGCCCGCATCAAGGGCTTTGACCTGATCCCAAAAACATTGCCGCTCAATGAGACTATCGGCGGACGTACTCCAAAGCAAGAGTTGCTGCGTTCCCTTAGCAATACCTGTGCAGCCTGTGGCCTCAACGAGGCGGTCAATTATAGTTTCATTCATCCCGGAGAAGCTGATCTGCTGCGCTTGCCGGCAGAGCATCCTTGGCGGAGCACTCTGGCGATCAGCAATCCTCTTTCTGAGGATCAATCAGTAATGCGCCGCAGCTTACTGCCTGGCCTGCTGCATACCGCAGAACGCAATATGGCTCGCCGTAATTTAGACCTGCGTTTCTTTGAGACGGGAATGGTCTTTATTCCCGCAGCTGAGACCCCGGAAAAGGTGCAGCCGCAGGAGGTATTGACTTTAGGGATGCTTTTAGCTGGCACACCTACTGATAATTGGCACGTTAAGGCTGCTCCCTATGATTATTTTACAATGAAGGGCATAGTAGAGAGAATTGCCCTTTCCCTGGGAATCGATAATCTGAAATTTGCCAGGGCTAATGAGGAGTATCTCCATCCTGGCCGTTCAGCAGTGATTATCTTAGATAGCTTGCAGATTGGTATTATTGGCGAACTGCATCCTCAGGTGGCCGAGAACTATCAACTGAGTGGACGGGTCATCGTAGCTGAGCTTTCTTTAGAGCCGCTTTTCCTGGCTGCTCTGGCTCAAGGCAATAAGGATCATAGCCTGCCGCGTTACCCAGCATCTAACCGCGATATCGCAGTTATCGGCAGCTGTGATATTCCCGAGCAGGAAATCGCTGCCACTATCCGTGAGGCTGGCGGCGAATATCTACGAGCAGTACGGCTTTTTGACCTTTATGACCAGGCGCCGGTTCCGGAAGGACAGCGCTCTTTAGCCTATGCTTTGGATTTCCGTGATGATAACCGTACCTTGACAGATAAAGAGGTTGACGCTGCTTTTGCAGCGATCGTCAAGGCCTTGGCTGATCGGCATGATTATCAGCTCCGCTAGGGGCAAAAATAAACTCCAGCTATAAAGGAGGTTTGGCCGGTGGCAAAAAATAATTATCTCCGTTTCCGTCTGGATGGGGTAGAGTATACCCTCCGTGGCGATATGAGCCAAGAGAAGATGGAAGCTATTGTCAAAGTCGTTGAAGACAAAATCTCCGCGATCCGCGCCCAGGCGCCGCATTACTCGCAGGGAAGAACAGCAACTCTGGCTGCACTCCAGCTTTCTGAGGAACTGCTGGATATCAAAGAAGAGTATGCTGCTTTTGCTGGTGAGGCAGGCGTCGGCGCTGATACCCTCTTTTAGTTATAGTTGGATAAGATGTTGGGAAGAGTTTTGCTCAATAATGATGGTGGAGAATCTTGCTCTTAGGCCAAAGAGTAGGGTTCTTCATGCTGTTTTTAACTGACTAGCCATTCTTTGGCTGACTGGCTGCTAGAAAATTTTTTAAAGGCTAGAGGCATTGTTGACCTAATTTGCCTATTGGCAGACTGCTTGATATATCAGTAATCTTTGCTGTAAATAGCTGTAAGAGTGTTTTTGATGGAGGTAGACAATGAAATTTAAAGATATTTATAATTTAGCAATAGAGTTGGGCATGGAGGCTGATCCCCGTGGACGGGAAGGCGCGGAGAAGGTTCTAGCTGCTGCCCGCAAAAATTACGAGAAACTCGATGATAAGGAAAAGGCCTTTTTTGATATTGATTCTTTAACTAATCCTTATGCCGATAGCCGTATTCTGAATGGTGATGAGGAAGATGAGGTTGCCAAGATGATCGTTGGCATTGATATTGAGCCGGCAGAACTTCTGTTAACAGAAGCCCTGAACCAGCGTGGTGCAGGGATCGATCTGGTAATGTCTCATCATCCAGAGGGACGCGCTTTAGCTGCGCTTGACGAGGTTATGTGGTTGCAGCCCGGCGCCTGGGCTAATGCCGGTGTGCTACGTAATGTGGCAGAGGACCTCTTGGAAGGCCGTGCTAAAGAAGTGGAGATCAGTGTCGGCGGTGGTAATTATAACCGCACTGTCGATGCTGCGGCGGCACTAGGGCTGAAGATGCTCTGCCTCCATACTCCATGTGATAATTTGGTCAACCGCTACCTGACTGAGTTGATGGCAGCCAAAGCGCCGGAGGATCTAAGCCAAGTGATAGACTTGTTGCTGGAAATTCCTGAGTACGCTACTGCTGCCAAGCGTAATAACGCGCCGCTGATCGTGGCTGGCTCGCCTTCTCGCAGCGCGGGGAAGATTTTTGTGGATATGACCGGCGGTACCGGCGGGCCAAAAGAGTATTACCGTCTGCTGGTTGAGGCTGGCATCAGCACTGTTATCTGCATGCATGCCGGCAAGGAGACGATCGCTGAGGCTAAGGATTGCCATCTCAATGTGATAATCGCCGGGCATATGGCCTCTGATAGCCTGGGCATCAATCTCTTTTTAGATGAGGTTGAAGCGCGTGGTGTAGAGGTCGTGCCGATCTCCGGACTGATTCGCGTTAAGAGAAAATAGTAACCACGACTTCGCTGCGGTGGCAGCGGCTTCGGGATAGATGATGATTGAGGGGAGATCATTATGACAGAATTACTTGCCCCGGCAGGGAGCTTTGCCGCTTTAAAAGCAGCGCTGGCCAATGGCGCTACTGCGGTATATTTAGGTGGTAAAACTTTTTCCGCCCGGGCTTTTGCGGACAATTTTACCCTCGAAGAGATTCGTGAGGCAGTTCGTCTGGCTCATTTTTGGGATGCTAAAGTCTATGTGGCCCTAAATACCTTGGTCTCAGATGAAGAGATGATGAGCGCTATTTTTTATGCCGGAGAATTATACCGTGCCGGTGTAGATGCTGTCATCGTGCAGGATTTAGGGTTATTGATGCTGCTACGGATCGCCTTGCCTGATCTGCCGGTACATGCCAGTACTCAGATGAGTATTCATAATGCATCAGGCTGTCAGCTATTAAAGATGATGGGCGTGGAAAGGGTTATCCTGGCTCGGGAGTTATCTTTAAAGGATATGAAATTGGTACGCCAGGCTACTGATATCGGTTTGGAGACTTTTGTTCACGGCGCCCTATGCGTATGTTATAGCGGCCAATGCCTCTTTTCTTCGATGGTGGGCGGCCGCAGCGGTAACCGTGGTCGTTGCGCTCAGCCCTGCCGGATGGCTTATACCCTGGTAGATGAATTAGGTGCACCGGTAGACACCGGGCAAAAGGGCTCTTATCTGCTATCGCCGCGGGATTTGATTGGTTATCCACAGCTAGAAGAGCTTTATCAGACCAGTATGGACGCCTGGAAAATAGAAGGCCGGATGAAAAAGCCGGAATATGTGGCTACAGTCTGCCGGATATATAGTGAGGCGCTGCGCCGGCTGGAGCAGGGTGATTGGGCTCCGGATAATGATCAGCTGCGCCAGTTGCTGCAGGTTTTCAACCGCGATCAGAGCACTGGTTATTGGCTGGGCAATCCGGGCGCAGCCTTGATGAGCTATGCCCGGCCTAATAACCGTGGAGTGCTGTTGGGCCGCATTGCTTATACTGGTAATGGACGTATTGCAATCAAGCTATCCCAGCCGCTGTTTATCGGCGATATGTTGGAAGTATGGGTTAGCGGCGGCAGTAGGGAAACGATTACGGTCAAGGAGATCTATCGGGATAATCTGCCCTGTGAGAGCGCTCAGCCAGGCGATACGGTTTCCGTAGCGGGAAATGGCGGCAGAGAAGGCGATAGGGTATTCAAGATCTTCGATGCACCGCTGATGGAAGCAGCGCGAGCCAGCTTTAATGACTTTATCACTAAGCCATTGCATTTCCAGGTTACTGCTAAACTAGGACAGCCGTTGCGCATACGGGCTTTCGATGATGATGGATATCAGGCTGAGTATGTCAGTGAGTATATTGTTTCAGCAGCTAATACAAGCATCAGCGATATGACCAGCGTGCGGGTACAGCTGGGACGTTTAGGCGGCACGGGTTACTCGCTGGGTGAATTGACCGGCCATCTTGATCAGGGTATTATTTTGCCCTCATCGGTGCTTAATAAGTGCCGCCGGAAATTGGTTGGCGAGCTTTTGGAGCAACGGGAAGCTAAGAACCAGCGTCAGCTGGATAAAGTTAAGTTTGCCCTGGCAGTGCGTAAAAGTGAGCCGCAAAAGACAAAGATCAATCATAATAATCATTTTGCTTCGATGCAGTTATCAGTATTAGTGGCGGATCAGGAGCAAGCCCAACTGGCTGCCTCCCGGGGGATTCGTGATATCTATTTTGATGCTGTAGGCTTTGCCGGACGTGCTAAAACGGATTACCGCCAGTTAAGTGCCTCTTTACAGAAACATCAGGCGCGGTTGATCCCTTACCTACCGCAGATTATTCTTCCCCATGAGGAAAAAGTCTGGGCAGAAATGATTTCTTCCTGGAAGAGTATTGCCATAGACGCTGTAGTGGCTAATAATTTGGGCCAGTATTCTTTCCTGCACAATCTTGGCTGGCAGAAAACTATTTATGCCGGTATGGGATTTAACTGCTTCAATAGCCGTTCCTGTTCGCTATTGAGCCAGATGCAGTTCAAAAGGGTCACTCTTTCTCCGGAAATGACGATGGAGCAATTACGTCAGCTGCGCAATTGCGGCTTGGAGACAGAGGTCTTTGCCCAAGGAGCCTTGCAGTTGATGGTCAGCGAATATTGTGCTGCCGGAGCTTTATGCGGGGGGCGCTATCATGACGGTGATAAGCATCAAGCTTGTTCCCGTCCTTGCCGCAAGGAAGGAGCGCAATATTATTTGCGCGATGAAAAGGGCTTTTCTTTCCCGCTGCGTTTTGATCGCGCTTGCCGGATGCATGTTTTTAATTCACGTCAGCATTGCCTGCTCAAGGAGATCCCTGAACTGGCTAAGGCTGGTATCGACCGTCTTTTGTTGGATTTGCGTCTTTATCCACAGCCGATAGCTAGACGATTGCTGGATCTTTACCGTCTGGCAGTCAGCGATAGTCTCAATTTTGAAGAGGCCAAGCTGCGGATAGATACGGTGATGCAGGATTATACTAAAGGACATCTCTACCGTGGTGTTTAGGGATTAGTCATCAAACAGTATCTGGCAATCTAAAAACTGAAAACGGAAAACTGTGATTGCCAAGCTAGAGTAGCATACTAGAACACGAAAGTTAGATAAAGCTAGATAGACCATGGAAGCTAAAACATTAACTAAACTGGAATATGATAAGATCATCGCTTTGTTGGCAGAGCATTGCGGCTTTGCCGTTAGCCGTGAACAGGCTCAAGCCCTGCAACCGGTGAGCGATGCTTATGAGGCTAGCCAGCTGCTGGCCGAAACTACGGAGGCTCGGGAGATCCTACGGCTTAATCCGCTGTTTTCTTTAGGCGGGCTATGGGATATCCGTTCTTCGCTGCGCCAGCTGGAGATCGGCGCTATTTTGCAGCCAGAAGAGCTGGTGCATATCGCCGGCCTTTGTCGCGCCGCCCGCATCAGCAAAGCCTTTTTTAGCGAGCTGAAGGGCAGCTATCCAATTATTCAGTCGCTGGGTAAATCATTAACTATTCTCCGCACTATCGAAAGCGCTGTAGAGAAGGCTATTGGCCCAGAATTGAATATCAATGATAATGCCTCGGAGAAATTGGCTAATATCCGCCGTAAAGCGAGAGATAAGTCCGAGCGCATCAAAGAGCGTTTGGATAGCATCATCAAAAATCCTAATACCGTTAAATATTTGCAAGAGCCCATCGTTACTATTCGGGAAAACCGCTATGTAGTGCCGGTTAAGCAGGAATATCGGGGTCAGATAGCTGGTATTGCCCATGATATGAGCAGTTCTGGTGCGACCATCTTCATTGAACCACTGGGTGTGCTGGAGCTGAATAATGAACTGGCTGTACTGCACCGTGAGGAAGAGGATGAGATCAATGCTATTCTGCGTGCTTTATCTCTGGTAGCAGTTGGTTTTATTAACGAGCTGCAGGCTAACCTGGTGATTTTAGCGCGGTTGGATTTTATCTTTGCCAAAGGCAAGCTCAGCAACGAGATGGACGCCATGGCTCCCAAGCTCAATGCCGACGGCTCTTTCCGCCTGGTGAAGGCCCGTCACCCCTTGATTCCTGCGGCACGAGTGGTGCCGGTCGATGTGCATCTGGATAAAGATATCGCAGCGATGGTCATCACTGGCCCTAATACCGGTGGCAAGACGGTAACCTTGAAATTGGTCGGCCTGATGACCTGTATGGCCTTGGCTGGGCTGCATATTCCAGCTGATAGCGGCAGTGAGATTGGCTGCTATACATCGGTGTTTGCTGATATTGGTGATGAGCAAAGCATCGAACAGAGCTTGTCCACCTTCAGCTCGCATATGAAGAATATCGTGGCTATTTTGGCTGCTGCTGATGAACAGAGCCTGGTGCTGCTTGATGAGCTGGGAGCAGGCACTGATCCTACGGAAGGCGCTGCTTTAGCGATGGCGATCCTCGATCATCTCAAATCACGTGGGGCGCGCATCATCGCTACCACTCATTATAGTGAATTGAAAGCCTTTGCCTACAATACCCCGGGCTTTATCAATGCCAGTATGGAATTTGATGTAGCCACCCTCTCACCAACCTACCGGCTGATTATGGGTACTCCCGGTAAGAGCAATGCTTTTGAGATTAGCCGGCGTTTGGGCCTGCCTGATGAGATTATCGCCGCTGCTGAAGCTGGGCTCTCTACTGAGGATATCGCTGTGACGGCGATGTTGGCTAATCTGGAGGATGCCCGACGTGAACTGGCAGAACAGCAGGAGAAGATCGAAAAAGCGGAGATCTATGCCCGTACTAAAGAAGATTATCTGCGTCGCCAGGAACAGAAGCTGGAAGCCAAACAGGCAGATATTATCCGCAAGGCTAATTTAGAGGCTCAGCGCATTATCGACGAGACTAGAGCTAAAAGCAAAGCTCTCTTTGAAGAAGAACAGCGTAAGATTGCCGCTAAAGAATCTGCCCAGCGTACCTGGCAGGAGGCGCAGCGCAAGCTGAAAAATTGGCGCGAGCAGTTGGAAGGGGAGATTCCAGAACCCGTCTTTGCTGGTACTGCTCCCCGCCGGGTGAAAAGCGGCGACTATGTGCATTTGCCTAAGCTAAATCAGTATGGTTATGTCCTATCTGAACCAGATGCTGATGGTAATGTCTTCGTCCAAGTCGGTGTCATTAAGCTCAAAGCTAAGCTTGACGAACTAAGGGAGGCCCAGCCAGAACAGCCGCGCAAGAATAGTCACCGTCGCGGAGCGGGTAATTCTGGCGCTATTGCGATGAGCAAGGCCAGTTCCGTGGAACCAATACTTGATCTGCATGGGCTGGATACTTTGGAGGCTGAGCCGATCTTGGATAAATATCTGGATGATGCCTTTATCGCTGGCTTGCGGACAGTAGAGATCAACCATGGGAGGGGTACTGGGGCGCTGCGCAAATTTGTCCGCGAGTACCTGAAAGATCACCGTTTGGTCAAGAGCTACCACACTGCGGCCAATAATGAGGGTGGCTTGGGAGTAACTGTGGTTGAGCTCAATCAATAGAGGAAACGATCATGAGCATACGTTTTATCCTGGCTCCGGCCGGTGGAGGAAAGACTTGGCATTGCCTGCAGGAAATCGCGGCTCTGGAAAAGGCCGATCCCTTGGGTACACCGGTGTATTTTATCCTGCCGGAGCAGGCTACTTTTATTCATGAACGATTGCTATGCCAAACCTGCGCGGGCGGCGGTTTTTGCCGTACCCGCGTTTTGAGCTTTAACCGCTTGGTCTACCATGCGTATAAATACCGTCATCAGCAGCCGATGCCGCAGCTTTCTGAGGCTGGCAAACTGCTGTTAGCAGGACGGGTAATCAATGAGACCCGCAGTCAGCTGCAGGTTTATGCTGCTGCATCATCTGGCGCCGGCTTTGCTTCTTATTTGGTCAAGGCAGCAGAGGAATTAGCTACTTATGGTATCTCTCCCGAACAATTAGAGCAGGCGGTATTACGTTTGGCGGAACGAGAAGGCGAGACCAGACAGGTGGAGAGGCTGCGGGAGACGGCACTACTTTACCGCTGCTATCAGCAGACGCAGTCACATGATTATGCTAGCTATGCCAGTAATATGGATTATTTGGCAGAGAGTATCCGCCTGGGGATGATTAGCAATGCGGATATTTATATCGATGGTTATCTGGAGTTTACCCCTGCAGAATTGGTTGTTTTAGCTGCTCTCTTGAGTGATGACAGCAATCGGATCAATATCACCTTGCCGATCGATCCGGCTTTGCTGGAGAAAAATCTGCTGGCAGAGCACGTTTTTGCAGCCCCATTAGCTACATGGCAGCGTTTAACCACCTTGGCGGAATCCCAGCATGCTACTATTATGCCCCCGCTATTATTATCTGGGGAAAAGGGAAGATTTGCCGCTAATCAGGAATTAGCAGCTTTGGAGGCTGCTTTAGCAGGAAGAAAAACCCAGCAACTGACACATCAGCCGCAGACGATTCGCCTTTGCCAGGCACTTGACCGCCGAGCTGAACTGGAAAGTATCGGCCGGGAAATGATCCGCCTGGTACGTGAGGAAGGTCTGCGCTTTCGGGATATCAGCCTCATCACTCGCGATACAGCTCCTTATGAGGAGCTGCTGGCGGAAGTATTTGGCGCGATGGATATCCCTTATTTTATTGATGCCAAGAAGCCGCTGTTATTCCACCCTCTGTTCGAATTAGTACGTGCTGCTTTAGAGTGTTGGGCTTATCATCCGAAGTATGAGCATATCCTCCGTTTTGTGAAAAATCCGTTATTGCCGATCTCCCGGAAGCAGGCGGATTTGCTTGATAACTACGCCTTAGCTCATGGGCTGCGTTTTTGGCATTTTCAAAGTGAAGCAGCATGGGATTTTTCTCCTTTACCAGATGAAAGTGAGGATGCAGCAGCAGCTGCTGATGCGGTGAGACAGCAGGCCTGTGGTCCATTGTTACAGTTGATCCGGGATCTGCCATTACAGACTAGTGCCAGAGAACTTAATGAACATCTGCTAACCATGCTGAAAGCCTTGGATATTGAGGCTGCCGTGTCCCGCCTGGCTGAGCAGGCCCGCTTAGCTGGAGATGGTGAAGAAGCTCTGTTCCATGAACAGGCTTGGGACAAGCTGAATGAATTTTTGACGGAGTCCTCCGGTTTGTTAGGTGAAGAGAGTATGCCAGCAGCTCAATTGCTGCGTCTTTATGATGTGGCCTTTGCAGGCTTAACTATATCCACTATTCCTCCGGGATTGGATCAGGTGTTGGTTTCTTCTTTGGAACGCAGCCGCAGCCCTGAACTGAAAGCAGCCTTTGTCCCAACTGTCAATGATGGCCTGCTGCCGCGGCGGATCATCATGGAGGGATTGTTTACTGATGCAGACCGCCAGGCTTTGCGTGCTTGTGGGGCGGCATTGGCTCCTGATACCATTGCCCGTCAGTTTCAGGAGGATTATCTATGTTACATTGCGCTGACCCGCAGCAGCGGTAAACTTTATCTGAGCTATATCAGCCGTGATGAGCAGGGACGTGATCTGAAGCCTTCTCCTTTGCTCCGCCGGGTAGCAGAGCTGTTTCCTTCTTTATCTGTCCAGCAGGCAGAGCCTTTCCCCGCTTCCCAGCTGATCGGTGGAGAGATCGATCTGGCCCAGATGGCAATCCAGCTTAGCCGGGCAGCTGAAGGCCAAGAGATCGCTGATTTTTGGCCAGAGGTTTATGCTTATTATCAAGCGGATGAACATTATACTAAATTGTTGTCGCAGTTGGAAAAAGGCCTTTATTATCAGCCGCTAAGCCATCCCCTGAGCCGTCCTTTGCGGGAGCGTATTTATGGCAATACTCTGCATAGCAGCGTTTCGCGTTTAGAAAAATTCCGTCTTTGTCCGTTTGCTTATTTTGCCGGTTATGGCTTGAAGCTAAAAAAACGTTCTACCTATGAGCTGGATCCAGCTTCACGTGGGCAGCTTTATCATGAAGTGTTGGCTGATATTGGCCAAAGCGTACGAGATGCCGGTCTATCCTGGCCGGATATTGATGAAGAAGAGGCTGCTCAATTGGTTGATGCTTCCTTGGAGAAATATTTGCCGCAGCTGTTGGCTGGCATTTTGCGCTCTTCTGCCCGTTATCAATATCTATCTGGACGTATTCGCGGCGCGATCCTCAGCGCGGTGTTATTGCTGATTGAACATACCAAGCGCGGCGATTTTATTCCGGTAGCCTGGGAATTGCCCTTTGGCAGCAAAGATCCGGATAGCCTGCCGGCCTTTAAAATATCTCTGCCTGATGGCCGTACCTTAGAGCTCTCCGGCCGTATTGACCGGGTAGACATGGCCTATGATCCAGATAGTGGCAAGAGTTATTTCCGCATTATCGATTATAAAAGCGGCCAGCTGAGCCTGCGTCCAGAGGATATTATGGCGGGGCTGCGGTTACAGCTGCTAGTCTATCTGGAAGTGGTGTTGATGAATGCCGATGTTTTTACCTCTGGCCAACCGGAGGCAGCGGGTATCTATTATTCTCAGGTGGGAGATGGTTTAGAGAATAGTGAGCGTGACGATATGGCTGATCCGGTTGGACTGCGGCTATCTGGACTTACTGTCCGAGATGAAGAAGCTATCAGACTAGCTGACCGGGAGATCAGCGGTAATTCTGCTTTGGTGCCGATCGGTATGGGTAAAAAGGGCATCTATGCCAAGCCGGCAGGACTCACACCTCAACAATTAACTGAGCTGGAGCAACAGTTGATAGAGGTATTGCAACAGACTGCGAGTGAGATTATGGAGGGGCTGATCAGCGTCTCCCCGCTGCGAGATGACGATTTTGACGCTTGCGCTTATTGTGATTATGCTTCAGTGTGTGGCTTTGACCGTTCCCTGGTGCCGATGAGAAAAAAGAATTTTCCCCATGCTGACAAGGATACTTCTACCGGGGGAGGTGGACAGGTTGAGTAAAGCTTTTGCCTTTTCTCCTGCACAGAAAGATGCTATTTTTGCCCGCGGAGAAAACCTATTGGTATCTGCCGGTGCCGGTAGCGGTAAGACCACAGTGCTGGTAGAACGGATTCTGCGCTATATTGAAAAGGGTGGTAAGATCGAGGAGATCTTGGCGCTGACCTTTACCAGTGATGCCGCAGCTGATATGCGGGAAAAGCTAGATAGAGCTATTTCCAACCTGGTGGCGGAGCATCCGGACAATCGCCATTTGCAGGAACAGCTGGTGTTGCTGCCCCAAGCTCAGATCAGCACGATCCATTCTTTTTGTCTGGATTTATTACGGCGTAATTATTATCGCCTTGGCTTGGAGGCTGGTTTCCGAGTAGCGGGAGAAGCGGAGGTCGAGCTGCTGGAACATGATGTCTTGCAGCAATATTTAGAGGAGGCTTATGCCGACCCCTCTTGTGGTATCGCTGATCTGGCAGATGCTTATGGCGGCAACCGCGATGACAGCGCTCTGGGAGAGATTATGCTGGAGCTGCATCAGTTTTGCCGCAGCCGTCCGCAGCCTTTGTCCTGGTTGGCTGCCGCCTGCGGAGTATTTGACTCCCAGGAACTATCTGGTTATCCCTTCGCTGCTGATATCATGACGCGTATGCAACGGGAGCTGACTGCAGTGCTGGACTTATACCAATATTTATTGCAACAGGCAGCTCAGCTGGATGATAAATGGGTAGCTGTTCTCGATAAAGAGCGGGAGCAAATAGCCAAAGTGGCAGCGATCACTGATCCGACAGCGTTATTAGACGCTCTTCCATCGATCAGCTTTGGCCGTTTGCCAGCGCTTAAAACAGCAGACAGTGTCCTGCGCGATGACATCAAGCAGAGAAGAGATCAGGCTAAAGAGATAGTCCGTGCTTTGCAGCGCAAATATACCTCAGCACCGGTTAGCCAACAGCTAGCAGAACTGCATACTCTGGCTCCGCTGATGAATACGCTTTACCGGCTAATGGAAGGTTTTGAGACTGCCTTGACGGCGGAAAAACGCCGCCGGGGCTGGATCGACTTTGCTGATATGGAGCATCTTACCCTGGCTTTGCTGGAGGACGAAAGCTTTGGAGCCGAGCTGGCAGAACAATACCGTGAAATCCTCATTGATGAATACCAGGATATCAATGAACTCCAGGAGGCGATCCTGCGCTCTATTTGCGGCAGCGATAATTTATTTGCCGTTGGTGATGTCAAGCAGAGCATTTACCGTTTCCGACTGGCAGAACCGCAGCTTTTTTTGGACAAATACAATGATTATGGGTCTTATCTTGGCGGCAGGCGGATTGACCTTAACTATAATTACCGCTCTGAAACAGCAGTGATCGATGGTGTCAATTTTATCTTCCGTCAGCTGATGCGTGCCGATATTGCGGAGATCGAATATGATAACGACGCGCAGCTGCATACGGAAAAGACTGCACCATCGGCAGCTCCAGAGTTTTGGTTGATCGATATGGATCCTGTTGATGGTGGCTCTGCTGATGATGGTGGTGAGGGTGCCACCGCCTTGGAAGTAGAAGCGCGTTTGATCGCCCGCCGTATTCGGGAGCTGCATGATGAGGGGTACTCTTACCGCGATATGGCAATCCTCTTGCGCGCTTCCCGCAGCCGGGAGCCGGTTATTGTTGCTGAACTGGCTAGTCAGGGGATTCCAGCGATCTCCGAGGGATATCAGGGCTATCTGGAAACAGCAGAGATTTCTTTGATGCTCTCCACCTTACGGGTGATCGATAATCCGCATCAGGATATTGCCTTGGCCGCAGTTTTGCGTTCTCCTTTGGCGGATTTTACTCCAGACGAGTTGGTAGAAATCCGTTTCACTGCCAAGGAGGGTGATCTTTATAGTGCCGTGCAAGCTGCCGCCTCAGCATCCGAACAAGCATTAGCCAGCAAATGCGCTAGCTTTATTGAACGGCTGGAACAGTGGCGCGTAATGGCTGGACGGCAAAATGTCTCCTCACTGATCGCTACCCTTTACCGGGAGAACGGCTATTATCAGCTGGTCGGGGCGATGAAAGATGGTGCCGTGCGTCAGGCTAATCTGCGTTTGCTGCTGCAAGAGGCTTATGATTATGAGCGGCATGATTATGCCGGCTTATTCCGTTTTATTAATTATCTCAATCAGGTCGAGGAGAAAAAGTTGCGCTCAGCCGCTGCCTGCCTTACCGGCGGTAGAGAAGATGCAGTGAGAGTGATGAGCATCCACCGTAGTAAGGGGCTGGAATTTCCGGTGGTCTTTGTGGCTGGACTAGGCGGCAAATTTAACTTTCTCTCTGAGCGGGGTGATATTATTTGGGAGCGTGACGCTGGGTTGGGCCCAATGATCGCTGACCGCAAAAGCAGGCGTAAATATCCTTCGCTAGCTCATACTGCTGTAGCTGATCGCTTGCGTGAGCTATCCTTAGCAGAAGAAATCCGTATTTATTATGTGGCTTTTACCCGTGCGCGGGAGCGGCTGATCCTTAGTGCCGCCGGCCGAGGAATGGCAGACAAACTAAGCCAATGGGCACAGGGATGGGCTGATGAACGTTTGAGTGCTCATTATGTCTTGAGGGCTAACTCTCCGCTCAGTTGGTTGGGGGCAGCGTTGCTGCGCCATCCTGATGCTAAAGAATGGCGCGAGCTGGCTGGCCTGGATGATCAATCTTTGCTGCCAGCATCTGCGCATTGGCAGTTCCATTATTTATGTGCCGCTGATTTATCATATATGGATGAGCCAGTTGCTGCTACTTCCCCATGTCAACCAGCGGAGCATGTTTCCCCACAGGTAGCGTCGGCTCTATCTTATTGCTATCCTTATGCTGCGATTACCTCTTCCCCGGTCAAATGGACAGTTACGGCTCTTTCCCGCTTAGGGATAAGTGATGATGAATTTACTGCTACTGCTGCCTATGCCCAGGAGTCTCCGTCAGAAAAAGGGGTAGACTATGCTCTGCGTGGTACAGCTTACCACAGTTTTTTAGAAAAGCTTGATTTTAGCGCTGCAGATAGCGAAAAAGCCGTAGCTGAACAATTGGCTGATCTGGTAGCTGCCGGAAGCTTAGATCCAGTTCAAGCAGCATTGGTTGAGCCTGTACGTATCAGCCGCTTTTTGACAAGTCCCTTAGGACAGCGGTTGCGTGCTGCTGAGCGTATTCTCCGAGAACAGGAGTTTACCTTTTTGGCTGATACTGACCAGGGTGAACAAATATTGGTACAGGGTATGCTGGACCTCGCCTTTTGGGAAAATGATGGCTGGGTCTTGCTGGACTATAAAACAGGCGGCTATGGCAAGGACCAAGAGCAATTACGGAAGATGTATGCTCCGCAATTAGCCTATTATCGGCAGGCAGTCGAAAGATTAGTCGGCGGACCAGTGCATGAAGCCTGGCTGGTGATGCTTGACCTAGGAACTATTATTGCGGTTTGATCACTGATAACGATCAGGACGATAAAACGCCCGCTTTCTTCTGGGGGAAGGAGAAAACGGGCGTTTTATCATTTGTTCACTACAAAAAGAGGAGTAGATTTTCTGTCTGTTTTATAGGTGTTTAAGCAGTCATCAACAATTCCATCTGTTCGTCGGTTAGATCCATGTGATAGAAAAGCTGATAGAATTCCCGGGTAACGGTATCCATATCATAATCAGCATAGTCTGGATAGATAACCGAGAAGGCCCACCGCAAACCGATCAGACGGTTTGGTCCCGGAGGACGGTCTATCCAGCTAAACGGAGTTTTAGGACTGCCATAAACTTGGTTGTTTTGTACAGCACTCACCGTGGCATAGTCCGGATCGCTAATGAATGCCTCTACTGCTGCATTAGCAGTGAAATCTTCTTTAGGCTCGCCATTGAGGATGACTACCTCAGGATTCCATTCCAAAACCTGTTCCTTGCTGACATCGATACGGCTGCCGCTGCCAGCTTCCAGGTTAGCCACATTGATAGCACCGACCATATCTAAAACCTGAGCATGGGAAGATCCAGCAGGCGCAGTATTAAGACTAGTTTCACCGTTACCGTAGTAGACAGTGACTTTAGCGTCTTCTGGAACAGAGGCTACTGCTGTCTCCAGCCAGGCTAAGGTGTCTTCAGCATAAGTCGCCAGTGCTTCTGCCTGCTCTTCCTCACCGAGAATTTCGCCTAAGAAGCGGAAAGCCGCAGCACTTTGATCCAGATCGCCATTGAGTAAAACTACTGGAATACCCAGCTGCTCCTGAAGAGCATCAGCGTCGGCAATAGCGCCGTCGTCAATGGTGCCGGCGTTGATAACAATCTGGGGGCCATCGGCAATAATAGCTTCATAGTTGACGGCATCACCCATACCGTAAGCAGTGAGGTTTTGGTATTCTTCAAGAATGAAAGCTTTTTCTAAATCATTGAGCTCATAGTTCCAACCCAACAGTTTATCTGGAGCGAGCTGATAGAGCATAATGGTAGAGACCTGCCCATGGGAATAGGCCTTTTCAATTGTTGCCGGAATGGTAACTTCACGGCCCGCCATATCGGTAATAGTTACTGTCTCAGCATTAACTCCATCATTAGGATTCTCAGCTTCCTGAGCTGGAGCGCAGGCAGCGAAGAGCGCCATAGCTATTATGAGTATAGCAACTAACCATAGGTGTTTCTTCATAAGTACCCTCCTTAATTGTTAATAAATATTTCCCCCACTTAAAAATAACCAAAGAGTAAAATAAATAAAACATTGACATTATATTCAACCTAGTTTATTCTTATATAAGAATAATATATGTTTAGTTTAGCACAATATTTACTCTTGTCAAGTGTTTAAACATAAATAATTAGTAATAAAAGATAAGCAGAGTTGAACATATGAAAATGAAATTAGAATCTTTTTGGCATGATCACTGGCGAGGAGCCATTGTTGCCTTAGCTATTCTCGCTGTAGCTGTCTGTACTATTTCTTTGGCGATAGGGTTTTATTCACTTAGTTTTTCTGATGTTTTTACCTATGTTTTTTCCCCTATTACCGGTAATACTGATTATGCTTACCTCACGCCGACAGTTGTCCATAATATCCGCTTACCGCGTATTTTGTCCGCAATGATGATCGGTGCAGCACTGTCTGTTTCCGGCTGTGCTTATCAAGGGATGTTTCGCAACCCCCTTGTCTCGCCAGATGTTTTGGGCGTCAGTTCAGCAGCAGGGGCAGGGGCCGCAACTGCTATTACCCTTGGTTGGTCATCATTGGGCGTACAGGCTGCCGCTTTTGTTTCTGGCACGGTGATGGTTTTTCTGGCAGTGGCTATTGCCCGCCGCAGTCATCATAATCAAACACTGGCGCTGGTTCTGACCGGTATTATGATCGGCAGTCTTTGTAATGCTGTTACTACTTGGCTGAAATATATCGCTGATCCTAATGAAAGCCTGGCCGAGATTACATTCTGGCTGATGGGTAGTTTAATTAAAGTAGATATGTATGCTGTTAAGTTGGCTATCTGGCCGATGCTGATCGGTTTTATTTTGATCTGGCTGATGCGCTACCGCCTTAATATCTTGGTTCTAGATGATGAAGAAGCTATTAGTATGGGTGTTAATATCCGCCGCGATAGGACGTTGGTAATTATTGCGGCAACCTTGCTTTCCGCTGCTGCTGTGTGTTTAGGTGGTCTGATTGGTTGGGTAGGATTGATGATCCCGCATATCTGCCGGGCTATCGTTGGCGCTGACTATCGCAAGCTGATTCCTGTTTCTGCTCTTTTGGGCGGCATTTTTCTTGTTTTGGTCGACGATCTAGCCCGTTCGATGATGATTATGGAGATTCCGATCGGCATTCTCACTTCTTTGGTCGGCGCGCCTTTCTTTATTATGCTGATCTTGAAAAAGCGGAAGATTTAGGAGACTGATGATGAAGATAGAAGTTAAGAAGATCACTGGCGGCTATGGTAAAAAGATCGTTTGTCGGGATATTAGTTTTGAACTTTCTAGCGGAGAGGTTATTTGTGTGGCTGGCCCTAACGGCAGCGGCAAATCAACTCTTTTTAGGCTGATGCTGCGTTTTAATCCCCTGCTGACGGGTGATATCTTGTTTGATGGTCGTTCTCTAACGGAGATGAGTCAAAAAGAATTGGCCAAATTTTTAGCCTATATCCCTCAGAATCATAACCCAGTCTTTGCCTACTCTGTACTGGAAGTAGTGCTAATGGGTAGGGCGAATCATTTTTCTGCTTTTTCTGTACCCAAATCAGTAGATGAACAAGTGGCAATATCTTGTTTGCGGCGTTTAGGTATAGAGCAATTAGCCAGACAAAATTATACTGAGCTTTCAGGTGGTCAACGCCAATTAGTAATGATCGCTAGGGCTATGGCACAAGAGGCGCAGGTGCTGATTATGGATGAGCCTGCCTCGTCATTAGATTATGCCAATAGCCAAATTGTTTTGGAAGCGGTGATGGATCTGCGTGATGAAGGTTATGCAGTATTGATGTCCACTCATAGCATGGATACCCCCTTTTCCTGCGCGGATAAAGTTTTATTGCTTCAGGAAGGACGGGTGCGAGCCTTTGGCCAACCTTTGGAAACGCTGACGCCGGAGAATTTGGAAGAGGTTTATGGCCTGCCGATGGATGTGGTGGAAGTACATGACCGTTTTGACCGTCCGCGTCATTTGTGTATGCCGGTCCGCCGTTAATTGAGATATAGTAACATACTAAAAGCAGGCCTATAATAGATATAGGCCTGCTTTTTTATATATTGTTTACTGTTGCTTTTAGAGCATTTTTTCCAGGAAAGTCCTGATGCGTGGATGGTCTGGATTATCAAAAAATTCTTTTGGCGGCGCATTAGCAATGATCTTTTGGCCGTCAATAAAGATCACCCGGTCTGCTACCTCGCGAGCGAAGCTCATTTCATGAGTGACAATCAGCATCGTCATATCTTCCTCTGCCAGGCGCCGGATTACCTCTAATACTTCTCCCACCAGTTCCGGATCAAGCGCTGAAGTCGGCTCATCGAAGAGCATCACATCAGGATCCATGGCCAGAGCCCGGGCGATTGCTACCCGCTGCTTCTGTCCACCGGAAAGATGTGACGGGTATTGGTCTGCTTTATCTGCCAAACCAACTCTGGCCAGCTGCTTTTCGCCGATTTTGATAGCCTCTGCTTTATTCATCTTTTTGACCGTAAGCAGTGCTTCGATCACATTGCCCATTGCTGTTTTGTGAGGGAAGAGATTGAAGCTTTGGAAAACCATCCCAGTTTTGGCCAGGGCAGCTTTAACTTCACTTTTATGCGCCATGGTATAGCCAGGTTCATTTTTGGCAGCCACGACTGTACCCTCTATTTCAATAGCTCCTTTATCAATGCTTTCCAGCTTGTTGATACAGCGCAAGAGAGTGCTTTTACCTGCGCCGGAGGGGCCGATGATAGCGATGCTTTCCCCTTTATGTACCTTCAGGTTTACTCCTGCTAAAACTGGATGATCGCCAAAGGATTTATGGATATCAGTCATTTTGATCATGGTCTGATTCATCTGTGCTTCACTCCTTATCTAGCCTAAATACTGGCTGGATAACGTTTTTCTAGTTTACTAAAGATCAGCGTCAGGATGCTGGCGATGATCAGGTAGAGAATTAGGGCTATTACATAGGCGTCGATGCG
>CALYAP010000003.1 GCA_944393575.1 uncultured Clostridia bacterium | reverse complement strand
CTTCCTGGATATGTTCAGGAGAAGAACCAAACAGTTGGACTAAACGCGGCGATGCCTCATCGCCAATATCCATCAATTCTAAAGTTTTTTTATTGCCATAAGTGATAGCCTGAGCGCTCACCATCTCCCCATAGGCCAAATCAGCCCCCATAGAACGAACAATATCACGATAAGACCGATTGCTAATTCCCGCCATTGGAGCGGCAATCACCTGAAAACTAAAGGACATGCAATTCCTCTCTATTAAAAATCACTTTAATATTATCTTTAAAATTTCATTATATCTATCAAACAATATAATAATCATTACCATTATTATAGCAAGTATAGCATGGTTAATTTTAATAATATTGCACCCGGCACAGAAAGTCAAATCAACTACAACAAATGTTGAACGATATAAGGATAAAAATATTTAACTAACTGTAATAGCTTTAACAAATAAATTCTTATGATTTATTGGAAGATTCTATTTTGTTTGTATAAATATGACTGTTTTGTTAGAATATGAAATGCTTTTTAATACTTACTAAATGGAGGCATAATAGAGCAATGAAAAAGAAAACGTTGTTGTCACTATTGGTATGCGGCATGGTTGGGTTAACCTGCTTATGTGCTGCATGTAATCAAACTGAGCAAGACGAAGTTACTTCTCCCGCAGAAACATATGATGTCCAAACAATTAGTAAAGAAGATTTATTAAGCAATATCGATACTTATACCATAGTAGATTTACGCCAAGATGAGCCATATCTGGGTTGGCCAGAAGAAGGCATGGACAGAGGCGGACATATCGAAAATGCCGTTCAGTTTTCTTATAATTGGCTGAACTATCTGGAACAAGCTGATACAACACTGGCTGATTTAATGAACGAAAAAGGTCTCACCACTGATAAAACCTTAGTTCTATATCATAATGATAATGCTATCACCAATGACTTTGCCCAACAAATCATGGCCCTTGGTTATGAAAATGTTTTCGTCTTTGAAGATTTTGCTGGTTGGGTTGCAGATGAGAATTATCCACTGATAGCTGCTCCCCATTATGAAATGATCGTTTCCCCGGAATGGGTACACGAACTCATCTCTGGCAATAATCCAGAAGGCTATGATAATGACAAGTTTATTGTCATGGAAGGCTCTTGGATCAGCTCAGATGCTTACGATGAACGTCATCTTCCAGGCGCTTATTTCTTCACTACCGATAATGTAGAAATAGCTGACTATGAAAATGAGCGTACTGAAGAATATATGTATAACTTTTTACCTGCTGAAGAAATCCAGGCCAATTTAGAAAAATTCGGCATCACCTATGATACTACCGTCGTACTCTACGATCCATTTGGTGCCGGTTCCTACTGCGGCCGGGTCATGATGGCTTTGATGTATGCAGGTGTAGAAGATGTCCGGATGATGAACGGTGGACTTCCTGCCTGGGAAGCATTGGGATATGAAGTAGAAACTGAACCGTGTGAACCGACCCCTGTAGACAGTTTTGGCGCTACTGCTCCTCTGCATCCAGAATATGTCCTCTCCATGCCTGATGAAGTGCTAAAGGAGCAAGAAGATCCTAATTTCCGCCTTGTCAGCATCCGCTCTTGGGAAGAATTTATCGGTGAAACCAGCGGATATTCCTATATCACTAAAAAAGGTGAACCAGCAGGAGCGGTTTGGGGTCACAATATTGATGCCTATTTTGATATAGACGGCACTTATAAATGCTTTGCGGAAATAGAAGAGATGTTAGCCGAGTGGGATGTAACATCCGAAAACCGTATCAGCTTTTATTGCGGTACCGGCTGGCGGGCAACAATCCCGTGGATGCTATGCTATATCCAGGGTTGGGATGTCACTATGTATGATGGCGGCTGGTATGCCTGGCAATTAGATGAAAGCCTTCCTGTACAGTATGGGGATCCCCGCGAACAATAACCTATACAGATAAAGGATGATTTATAACAAAATGAGAAAAGCATTATTTATTTTAATTACCGTAATACAAATATTATTTTTTATCTGGCTTTTTGTGTTTGACTACCTGCTCAAACATAGCATGACCACTGTTCGGTATATCAATTTTGTTAATCATACTTGGGAGCAGTCATTCTCCCCTACCTTGTGGATGTGTTGCGGTATAGTCATTTTCGCCGCTATCCTTATCTATTGTCTAGTCAGAAATCACAAAAAAGGTATCAGCAAAGGAAGTATTGTTGGCATGATCATGAGTTTAGGCGGCATAGCGTTTATCATCTTCGCACGTGGTTATTCTGCATATTACTACGATAGTATAACTATTTTAATTATTGTAGTATTACAATTGATTAATTTACTGGTACCACCAGCAACAAAGCTTACTGGCAACAGCCAACCGTCTAACTAAACAACTCTTTACCAATTATATTCCATATTAAACAAAAGACATGGTAACCTATACCATGTCTTTTGTTTAATATGCCCATTATAGAAATTTACCCTAAAATATATTTAAACTAATCTATCTTTTTATAATTATCTTTAAATTAGATCACTCAAAAGTTATGCCAATACTAAAAATCATTAAATTCTTCTCTATCTAAACTACGAAACTGGATAGCTTCAGCAACATGTTCCAAAGCAATGTTTTCTGTTCCGTCCAGATCAGCGATTGTTCTGGCTATTTTCAAAATACGGTCATGCCCCCTGCCGCTCATACCCAAGGTGCGGAAAGCCTCTGCTAAAAGGTGTGCAGCATCATCTGTCAACTGGCAATATCTCTCCAGATCTTTACGTCCCATCTGAGCATTAGTCGAGTATGGATTGCCGGCAAAGCGTTGTTTCTGTCTCTGCCGTGCTAATTGGACACGCTGGCGTATCACCGCAGAAGTCTCTTCATCTTGCGATCTTCCGGAAATCTCTTTATATTGAACTCGCGGCACCTCGATCTGGATATCAATACGGTCTAGCAGCGGGCCTGAAATCTTCTGGAAATAACGGTTACGTTGATGAGGCGTGCAGGTACATTGCTTACGGCTATCGCCATAATAACCACAGGGACAAGGATTCATCGCGCCCACCAACTGAAAGCAAGCCGGAAAATCGACTCTGGCGCTAGCACGTGAAATAGTCACTACATGGTCTTCCATTGGCTGTCGCAGCGCTTCCAGAACATCGCGATGAAATTCTGGCATTTCGTCCAAAAACAAAACACCATGCGCAGCAAGGCTGATCTCGCCCGGGCGGGGAACAGCTCCGCCGCCGATAATGCTTACCGAAGAAGCGCCATGATGGGGAGCGCGAAAAGGTCGGCTGGTTATCAAGGCCTGGCCTTTAGGCAGCATACCACAGATACTATATATTTTAGTAGCTTCAATACTTTCTGCTAAAGACATCTGTGGCAAAATAGTTGGCAGCCGCCTAGCTAGCATAGTTTTGCCGCTGCCAGGAGGCCCGATCAACAAAATATTATGCGCTCCTGCTGCAGCAACCTCTAAGGCGCGTTTAACTGCCTGCTGTCCCAGGACATCGCTCATATCCACCATATCGCTAGTATGGTCCGCACGCAACAATTCTTCAACATCAGTAGTGGTAGCTTCAAGCATTGTCTCACCACAGAGAACATCCGCCAGTTGCCCTAGACTCTCTACACCATAAACAGTTATCTCATGACTGATAGCCGCCTCTGCCGCGTTTCCTCGCGGTAAATAGAGATAATCAATATCGTCTGCAGCTGACAGTCGATCGGCAATAGGCAAGGCGCCGCTGATAGAACGCACTGTACCCTCCAGAGATAGTTCGCCAACAAAAGCTGCCCGAGCTAATTGATCGGTCATTTTAACCTGCCCCGTAGCAACGAGGATACCGATAGCAATCGGTAGATCCAGAGAAGGTCCTTCTTTTTTGATATCAGCTGGGGCTAAATTGACGGTGATGCGGCGAATAGGAAAATCGAAGCCAGAGTTTTTGATCGCGGCACGCACCCGCTCGCGGCTTTCTCTGACTGAAGCATCAGGCAAACCAACGATATCAAAAGCCGCTAACCCGGCCCCCACATCGACCTCAACGATCACTGGTTGACCATCCAGACCGCTTACCACACAGCTTTTTATCATTGCCAGCACATCAATCACCCCAAGAGCAATTTCATCAATGCCAAATCATTTCAAATCAAAAACTTGTCTACTACAAACCAACTGCTAAACATCTGCATTCAATTTATCCCAGATCATCATTAGGCCTTCTAGCGTTAAATATATATCCACCACATCTATGGCATCGCTATAATCAGCAATCAAGGGAGCCAATCCTCCGGTAGCGATTACTTTTGGCTGTTGCCCCCATTCTTCACTCATCCGCCTCACTAAAGAATCGACTTGTCCACCATAGCCCCACAGAATACCGGAGCGCAAATAATCAGCTGAATTGGTGGCGATGACCTTTGGCGGTTTAGTCAAAGCAATGCTGGAGAGCTTGGCAGCATGGGCAAATAACGCATCACGGGAAATTTCTACCCCGGGGCAAATAGCTCCGCCGATATATTCTCCTGCAGCCGAGACGCAATCGAGAGTAGTAGCAGTACCAAAATCGACGATAATCAGCGGACCACCATATTTTTTATGGGCAGCCAGAGCATCGATAATTCGATCTGCTCCCACTTCAGCCGGATTATCAACCATTAGTTTGATACCAGTCTGAGTTTGATAATCAACAAACAATGGCGGCGGACAATGCAAATGGCTCTCAGCCAATTTATATAAAGCGTCATTCACCGCTGGAACAACAGAGCCAACAATCATTCCATGAATATCGTCAAAACTGATCCCCTTAGAATTCAAAAAATCCTTAAGGAAAACCATATACTCATCAGCAGTGCGTCTGGCATTGGTAGAAATGCGCCAACTGGCTAATAGCTTGTCCTGATCAAAAACACCTAAAACAACCTGGGTATTGCCACAGTCAACGGCTAACAACATATCCTTCACCTCACAGAAATTATACATCTTCCCCGCTGGTTTGGCAAATCTATCCTTTTTCTGTCATTATTCACTTACCGATCCGTCCATAAATAGAAGCTAAAATGCGCGCATGCTCCTTCTGGTCACTAATGATGATCTCCATCAGCTCCTTTTGCCGCACGCAGTTCATGACTTGGACGATCATCTCTAAATGATCTATTACCTCTAATTTGTCGCAAATAGCTGTTTTGAGCATATCAGGATAAAATTTAGGTAGTGAAATAGCTACTCTTTGGGGTTTAGCCTGTTCTCCTGTCAAATCTTCGTAAATGCCTTCTAAAAAATAATAATGGCGACGTTCTTCGCGCCTAATAGTGCGTAATAGTTCTTTATCTCTTTGATTCGGTGCAGCATTAACGATAATCTCATAAGCACGGAATGATTTTCTTTGAGCAAGCATAGCGGCTGCGATCATGTCCAACAAATTTTCGTTTGTATTCATTAGTATCCCTCCCTATTATTTACACTATATGCTCTAATATGAAAAAATCGCCTTTTTCAACTCAAAATCAACTAACTGCCTATTATAAAATACGGTTTGTAGTGCGCAAAAAACATTTTCATCAACATTGTCAATTTTATCTTATTAGCACGAATTTTGTTGACAAGGCTTATAGCGTATGTTAATATTTCATTATAAATAAGATACGTTTCGCCAATATAGATTTGGATGGATGGCTCAAATGTTTCTACCGTAACGCCGAAAAGTTACGACTATTGGCCTCAATCTTGCTATTGCAAAACACCTCAGACTATATTGGCAAACAGACTTTTTGATGTCTGTTTTTTTGTTTTAAGAGTACTTATTTGGGGGAGCTAGTGGGTATGAAAGCCTTAGAGGAAAAAATTCTAAGTGAAGGTACTGTTCTTCCAGGAGATATCCTTAAAGTAGGCTCTTTTTTAAACCATCAGCTTGATGTTGATTTTCTGATGGAAATGGGGCAAGAGATTGCCCGTATTTATCAAGGTGAAAAAATCAATAAAATATTGACTATCGAAACATCCGGTATCGCCATAGCAGTCGCAGC
>CALYAP010000002.1 GCA_944393575.1 uncultured Clostridia bacterium | reverse complement strand
GTATCGATGCCGGCCTCCATCAGCTCATAAGCTGTGAGGCGCGCTCCCTGCAGCAAGGGGCGAGTCTCATCACAATAAACGCGGAATTTTTTGCCCTGCTGATGAGCTAGATAGAGAGGTGCTAATGCTGTACCCAGCTCACTAGTGGCCAGCCAACCGGCATTGCAATGGGTGAGAATACCCATACCGTTCTCAATCAACGGCGCGCCAAAAGAGGCAATCGCATGGGAAATGGCCGCATCTTCATGATCGATAGCCATCGCCTCGGCCTTCAGCGCAGCTAAAATAGCAGTAATCTCCTCCTGCTGATGCAGCCGCAGGGTTTGTGCCATTCTCCCTAAGGCCCAGGCCAGATTAACCGCGGTAGGACGCACCTGGCGCAGCTCAGCGATATCGGCATAAAGTGCAGAAATAAAGACTTCCCGCTCCAGATCACGATAGCTGCGGGCCAGCACATAGACGCCATAGGCAGCAGCGATACCGATAGCCGGCGCTCCACGCACCTTTAGCCTGGCAATGGCGTCAACCAGCGAGCCTTTGTCATCCAGTTCCATAAAGACCAGCTCAGAAGGGAGCCTGGTCTGGTCGATGATCAGCAGCCTTTCCTGATCGTCGAGCTGTACTGCCTTCATTTTACTCATAGTCATTCTCCTTGGGGTCACAGCAGCCGGAAAAGCAAGCTGCCGGAACCTGCAATGATATGGTTTTATTAACAGCAAATATCTTTAATACACCGAAAATCCCTTAAATGCGGGCATATCGTAGTTTCGTTAATACAGAAGTGTTAGCGCAAGGCGATGAAGGCAGCCAGCGAGCCGCGTTCATTGCCGCAAATGCGATGGGAATAAAAAATATCCGGGTGGGTAATGGTGCAGAGGCCTGCTGTAGCGATATGCTGAGGCAGCACTCCGGCTTCCAACAACACCGCACGGTTAGCCCGCCACATATTGAGCAGAAATTTACCCGCCTTATCGGCTATCGGCTCAGCCACTGCGCCTGCTTCATCGCGGATAGATGCAAAGGCCTCAGCGCATTCACTACCTACTTCATAACGCAGAGGACCGGCAGAAGGGCCGATCACTACCCGCAGCTGCTGAGGATCACAACCTTCATCAACTAGACGTTGCACCGTCACAGCCGCCATTTTCTGGGCGGTTCCGCGCCAGCCGGCATGAGAGGTAGCAGCAAGATGGCAATCTGGAGCATAAAAGATCAACGGGGTGCAGTCAGCATAAGTAGTTACCAGCACCGGACCAGCTTCACGGGTGAACAGGCCGTCAATATCATGATAATCCCGCTCCTTGAAGAGGCCTTTGCCCTCATCAGCACGGTGTACCTCCCGCAGCATCACGCCATGGGTCTGAGCGCTGATGACAGTGCGTTCTGCCTCAAAACCAGCTGCCTCACCCAGCAGGCGATAATTCTCCTGAACCTTTTGGGGATCATCACCACGGCCCAAGCCTAGATTAAGTGTGGCAAAACAACCCTCGCTAACTCCGCCCAAGCGGGTAGAAAAGCCATGGATAATGCGATCATTATACACATCCAGCAGAGGAAAAGTATACCAAAGCAGATCTCCCCTCATATGTGGGGTAGCATTTTCAGTGCAGGGTATATTCATCGTTGATCTCCTCTTTTATGATAGCAGTTCATTGCTCTATTTTATGAAGCAGACGGCCCTATATGCACCTGCGCAAATGTGCCTGGTGATTATGAGATAGCCCCCGGGAAACGGGGGCGGGCGATGATAAAATGCAATTAACAGCTGGCAGCATTATCAATAAAGCTTTTAGCTGCTCTGTCCAGCAGCAGCTGTGATTTTCTCACGGAAGACCAGCCAGTAGCGAAACATCGAATTAATCATCAGGATAGTAATGATCACCGAAATAATAGCCACTCCGAGCATCCCAATCTTGGGATAAAAGGCCATAATGATAATCACTCCAGCATAAAAAGCACAGGTAGAGAGCTTGCCCCACCATAGGGCAGAAAAAGGCGGTTGGCCGGCCTTAAGCAGCTTAACCCCCCAGGAGAGCATCAGCAGCTCCTTGATGAAAAGGACAACTACCAGCGGGATCACTGCCGGAAAACGGCTGAGCAGGCAAACCCCCAGGGCGATTTGGGTCAATTTATCAGCCAGCGGGTCAAGGACTTTTCCCAGGGGAGTGATCTGGTTAAAATGGCGCGCAATATAACCATCAACTGCATCGGTAGCGCCGGAGATGACTACCAGGATGACAGCGGTCCAAATTTTACCTTCCAGATAAAGCCAAAGCATTAGCGGAATCAACAGCAGCCGGATCAGTGAAATCAAATTCGGCACTGAAAGATTCTTACGCAGAGCAAACTGGGAAAGGTCAATATTACTTTTTTGTTTAGAATTCATGATGCACCCGCGAAAAATATATTTTTATGCCCGTTCTATTTATTTCTCCGCGATTATTGTTTTCCCTGCTGAGTCTGATGACTTCCGGTAAATATTAGCAGGCAGCTAATAAAAGAAGGCCCGGCTCACCAGCAGCCTGACCTTCTTAGAAAAATATTGATTAGTATAGCTATTGAATTATACACGGTCTTTACGCATCACCTTGTTCATCAGCCATTTGCCTAGCTCGACTAAGGGGATCATTACCAAGCCTAGTGCGATACCAGTGAGCATTTGATCTAATGATAAGGCTGTCAGCTTGAAAAGATTAGCCAGCGGCGAGACATAGAGCATCATCACACTCAGGCCAATGGCGGCTACAATGGCTACCGCCAAATAAGGATTACGCTCGCGAAGGGTGAAGATGGAGCGGGTACGGCTGCGCATATTGAGCGCCTGAGCCAACTCAGCTGTTGTCAGGGTCATAAAGGCCATGCTCATTGCCGTCAACTCCCCGCCTGGCGCACCTAACGCAAAAGAGATGAGGGTCAACAGCGCTGCTGCCAGTCCCTGCCAGATGATATCAAACCCCATGCCACCGGCAAAAATGCTCTGGTTAGCGCGTTGAGGCGGCCTGGTCATGGAATCAGGATCTGCTTTCTCCATACCCAGAGCAATAGCTGGGAAGCAGTCAGTAATCAAATTAATCCACAGCAAGTGAATAGGAAGAAAAATTTTGATCCCCATCAACGAAGCGGCAAAAATGGCCATCACCTCAGCCAGGTTAGAAGAAAGCAGAAACTGGAGCGCCTTACGAATATTAGCATAAATGCGCCGGCCTTCGCTGACCGCATTGATGATGGTGGCAAAATTATCATCAGCCAAGACCAGCGCAGAGGCACGGCGGCTGACCTCTGAGCCGCAGCGGCCCATGCCGACACCAATATCAGCTGCCTTAAGCGCAGGAGCATCGTTAACGCCATCACCGGTCATGGCGGTGACAAAATGCAGCGCCTGCCAAGCTCGAACGATACGCAGCTTATCCTCTGGCAGCACCCGGGCAAAAACGCTGATCCGCCGCAAACGCTTGCGTAAATCGCGGTCGCTCATGGCAGCCAGCTCAGTTCCCTCTACCACCTCGTCCCCTTCCTCATAAATACCCAGTTCTTTGGCAATAGCAACCGCAGTGCTGGGATGATCGCCGCTGACCATCACCACTCTGATACCCGCGGCCTTAGCCTCAGCCACAGCAGTGATTGCTTCCGGACGGGGAGGATCAGTCATTCCCACCATACCGATAAAGATCAGCCCTCGCTCGCCACGGCTGACTGCTGCCTGCCCATTGATCGCCTCACCATAGGCAGCAGCTAAGACGCGCAGAGCGTCCTGAGCCATGTCCTCATTGAGCGCCATCAGCTTGCACCGTTCTCCATCATCTAGCCGGCGGATACGCCCTTTGTCATCCAGGAAGCGGTCGCAACAGGCCAGTACCCGCTCTGGCGCACCCTTGGTATAGCTAACGCAGTGATTGCCTTCGCGGTGAAAGGTGGTCATCAGCTTGCGTCCGCTATCAAAAGGAATCTCCTGCAAGCGGGGAAATTGCTCCCGCAAGGCCGTAGGGTCAAGATGGGCCTCCACAGCATAATGCAGCAATGCGGACTCAGTAGGCTCGCCACGCACTTCACCGTCCTCATAGAAACAATCATTACATAAGCAAACCGCACGGGCCAGTAAATCGCTATCGCCAAAGCTTTTGACCACACTCATGCGGTTTTGAGTGAGAGTACCGGTCTTATCCGAGCAAATCACCTGCACTGAACCCAGAGTTTCTACTGCCGAGAGGCGGCGGATAATCGCCTTGGCCTTGCTCATCGTTTTCATACCCAGCGAAAGCACTAGGGTAACCACTACCACCATTCCTTCAGGAATAGCAGCTACAGCTAGCGAAACCGCCAGCATAAAAGATGAGATCAGCTCTTGACGGTCGCTAAATCCGCTATCTGCCGCACAGAGAATAAATACCACTACACAGATCAGACACACAGCGATCGACAGAATGCGAGAGAGCTCAGCTAGTCTTTTCTGCAGCGGGGTCTTGCCGCTGTCAGTAGTGGTCAGCAATCCAGCTATCTTACCTATGCGGGTGTCAGCGCCAGTGGCTACCACCACCCCCATACCCCTGCCATAGACCACCGGGCTCCCCATAAAGACCATATTGGTCAGTTGAGAGAGCGGCGGTTCTTTTTTTTGCTCCGGCAGAGCCTCCGCGGTCTTATCCACCGGGCGGCTTTCCCCGGTCAGCGAGCTTTCATCCACCCGCAGATTTACGGCTTCCAGCAGCCGCAGATCAGCCGGCACAGCATCGCCGTTTTCCAATATCACCAGGTCGCCGGGTACCAGTTCCCAGGTCTCGATACGCAGCAGCTTGCCATCACGGCGGACCAATGCTTTCTCACTGTTCATCGCTGCCAGCGCCTCAGCTGCACGGGCAGCTTTACCCTCCTGATACATCCCCAGGGCAGCATTGAGCGCTACTACCACTGCGATGACGCCGCTATCGGTCCACTCGCCGAAAAGTGCGGAAATAGTGGCTGCGATCAGCAAAATCACCACCATCGGGTCAGCCAGCTGTTCCATAAAACGGGACAAAGCGCTGGCAGGCTTTTCTTTCGGTAGTTCATTGGGTCCCCGGGAGGCTAGCCGCCGGGCAGCCTCTGAGGACGAGAGCCCTCCTTCGCCGCCAGCAAAGGCATAGAGCTCGTCTTGATGCATCGAATAGGCTTTTGTACTTTCCAAAAATCACGCCTCCCTGTCCATCTTCTTGGGACAAATATATGCCCTGTCCCTCTCGCTTATGACCAAGGAGAGGCAGGCTGCATATGATATATAAGGTACCTTTAGCAGTATCACTGTTTTTTAGGACAAATTGAGACAGAAGAGGTGAGTTTATGATATATCTTGATAATGCTGCCGGCAGCTTCCCTAAGCCGCCTCAGGTGGGGAAAGCTATGGCAGAAGCTCTTGATGAATACGGCGCTAACCCAGGCCGCGGCAATTATGCTCTGACCCGCAAAACAGCTTCGATGGTCGAATCAGCCCGAGAAAAGGTGGCTGACCTTTTTGGCATGCGGGATAGCTCACGGGTCATTTTTACCGCCGGAGCGACCATGAGCCTTAATATGGCTATTTATGGCATGCTCAAAGCAGGCGATGTACTACTGCTGCCCGGTATGGAGCACAATGCAGTCAGCCGCCCAACTGCTGATCTGGAGGATCGCGGTATCATCAAGGTCAGAACGCTACTAGCGGATCATGAAGGTTATCTGCGTTTGCCTGAAATAGAAAAGGAAGTCTCTGCTGCCAAACGCCCGGCGCTGCTGGCCCTAACCCATTCCTCCAATGTTTGCGGCGCAGTAGCACCTTTAGCCAAGATAGCAGCCCTGGCACGGCAAAAGCATATCCCCCTATTGGTTGATGCAGCTCAAAGCGGCGGCCTGATCCCGATCTCAATGGACAAAACACCGATCTCCCTGCTAGCCCTGGCCGGCCATAAATCATTATACGGACCGCCAGGCATCGGGGTGCTGCTGGTCTCAGATAGGGTAGATCCCCGTCCACTGATCACCGGTGGCACGGGCAACCGCAGCGAAGAACGGCGTCACCCTGATTTCTATCCCGACCACTTAGAAGCAGGTAGCATCAATGTCCCTGGTATCGCTGGGCTGGCAGCGGCACTCGATTTCGTCAAAGAAATAGGGGTTGAAGAACTTTTTGGCAAAACGATGCGCCTCACTGACCGCTTAGCTGAGATGGCAGCCAATACTCCGGGTATTGAAGTCTATTTACCGGAATTGCCCCGCCAGAGGACGCCAGTATTGGCGCTTAATATTACTAAGCGTGACCCAGCGGAAGCAGCTGAGCTGCTTGACAGCCGCTATGGTATCTGTATCCGCTCCGGCTATCACTGTGCTCCAGCAGCTCACCGGGCGCTGGGGACCATGGAAGAGGGTTGCTTACGCTTTTCCCCTGGTTGGTATAATACTATGGATGATATCGAAAAAGCCGGCCTGGCTCTGGCAGAGCTAGCTCGCTGATAATTACTACTGTCGAACCGCCCCTGTGAAAATAGCATGATAAAAGAGCAGCCCATCATCAGATGGTGCTGCTCTTAGCTTTACTAACTCAGTTGATGCCTCCTCGTTTAAGCCCAGGGGCTAAACAGACAGGCAGAAAATTATCCCTGCTCAGCTGTGCCAGGCTATCCTCTGTGGAGATTACCAACTATTTTTCGCTATTGGTTGTAGCAGAAGGTGGATCGTCAGTTCCTGGCGAGTTCTGGTTGTTTGCAGCCTGGTTGTTGCTTTGGCTGCTATTTGCTCCAGCCCAAGGTGGGGTATTAGCTGCTGTTTGAGAGCTGTTATCAGTGCTGCCCTGTCCCTCTGAGGATTGTGCAGCAGTAAAGTTACCATCTTGGAGGTCATTTATCTTATCACTATCTTTTTTAGCATGCTCTTTTTTAGGCTTTTCTTTTTTAGGCTGTTCCTGGCCTTTGCGCCATTGGTTGCGGAAGCCTTTGAAGCGGTTTTTGCTCTCCGGCAAAATAATCTTCATCTCGAACCAGAAAGTGCTGCCCTCGCCGATCTTGGAGATAACGCCGTATTTAGCGCCATGCATATCAAAGATGCCTTTGACTATCGAGAGTCCGAGTCCGCTGCCATGATTGCCCTTAGCCGGGGCATCGGTGCGGTAATAGCGCTCCCAGATATGCGGGATATCTTCCTGCGGAATACCGCAGCCATGATCGCTGATCTCTACCCGCATAGTATCGCCTTTGACAAGTTGGCGGACAATGATCAGCTTATCCTCGCCGATATGGGTCAGGGCATTATTGAGCATATTGCCGATAGCCTGCAGCATCCGCCGCTCATCGGCATTGAGCCAGACCACTGTATCTGCCTCAAAATCGATGCGGTAGCCCTTGAATTCCATCAGGTGGTTATAATTGCTGATAAAGCCGGCCAGAGACTCCGTGAAATTGAAAACATGCGGCTCAATAGAGCTAACCCCAGCGGAAATACGCGAATTATCAAGGATATCATTGACCAAATCACGCAGCCGCTCCGTCTCGTTGACGATCACCTCGATGCTTTCACTATGATCTTCATCCGGGAAATCGCGCATGAATTCAGCGTAGCCGCTAATCATGGTCAACGGAGTACGGATATCATGGCTGATATTGGCGACGATATCCTTTTGCAGGGCATCAGTACGCGCTAGCTCTGAGGAAGCATAGTTAAGCGTATCTGCCAGCTCTGAGATTTCCTTATAACCCTCAGCCGGGAAATTAACCGTCAGATCACCTTTGGCCATCTTCTTGGCAGCAACGTTGAGCTTACGGATTGGCCGGGAAAGACGGCGGGCAATGATAAAGCTGATGACCAGAGCCAAAATGATAAGAATGACAGAGATAATAACCAGCTGCGCCCGCAACGCCGCTACTGTAGCCGAAACCGGAGTAATGGTGGAATTGAGCAAAAGGAGATAGCTATTACCCTCGCGGTCAGTGGCTAAACGGGAATAAACCAAACTTTTAGAGAGGCTATCATCCTTAGTAATAGTCAGCTCTGTATCGCTATCCAAACTTTCAAAATGGTTAAAGCTCAAGCGGGAAAAGATCTGCATATAGCCTTCGGGGTTCACTTCAGCCTCGCTATAGAGTCGCGCTTTCTCGATCTCAGCCATATGGTGAATGATGCAATCGCCGAGAATATCTACAGAAACGATCTTCTCTACCCCAAAGAGCAGTCCATTAGTCCTATCCAGAGTATAGACATCAACACAGATATTATACATCAGCGCGATGTCTTTAGTATAATCAGCTAAATCATCGTCATCAAGGTGCTGGGAGATATTATTATAAGCAGATTCGATCTGATCCCTCTTAGTCTGTTCATAAAATTGATCCAGGTAAACGATCTGGAACAACCATAGGAGAATAATCATGATGATAGCAAAGCCCAGCAGATAGATGAAAATCCGCCATCTCATCCCTAAATCATGTAAGAAATTTTTATGTTTGCGGGCTGCTGTTTTTTCCATAAGTACCTTCCAGATCTTTTTCCTATATTAGCTATCAAAGCAGCATCAGGCATCAAAACGGTAGCCGACACCACGGATGGTCACGACATAATCGCGATAAGGGCCTAAGGCCAGACGCAGCAGCTTGATATGGGTATCCAACGTCCGGTCATCGCCATAATAATCATAGCCCCAGACTTTATTAAGCAGCTGCTCGCGGGTCAGGGCTAACCCCTTATTCTTCACTAAATAGACCAGCAGGTCATAAACCTTGGGGGAGAGCTCGGCCCGCTCACCATCAACATAAACCAACCGTGCGGCATAGTCGATAACCAAACCGCCGAACTGATCTTTTTCATGCTCTTCATCTTTCTTGGCCGAGTATCTGCTAATGATAGCATTAACCCTCAGCATCAACTCACGGGGAGAAAAAGGCTTGACCAAATAATCATCAATCCCCAGTTCAAAGCCATGAATCTTATCGTATTCCTCACCACGGGCAGAAAGCATCAGCACAGGAGTCTGTTTTTCTTTGCGAATCTCGCGGCAGGCGGAAAAGCCGTCCAGTTCCGGCATCATGATATCAAGGATAATGATATCGAAATCTTCAGCCTTGGCCTTGCTAACAGCCTCCATACCATCAGCGGCTTCTTCGACAGTATATCCTTCATATTCCGCATATTTACGGATCAAAGCTCTAATTTTAGCCTCATCATCAACGACGAGGATCTTGCCTTTTGCTTGGTTCATCAACTCACCCTTTCTCTATATCTATACGTTAGGAAAACCATCAGGAAACGCCTAGGCCGCCTGGGACAAACTGTTTTTGTTTGATCCAGGCGGCTATGACGCCATCTATTGCTACGGGACAGTCCCCGCTATTTTTTACAGGAGATACACCTGCCTATAAATGACAAATAGTATCTGTTATAAATATTCGCCATTAGTTGTCCTCCTGCCTGCCGCAATTACCGGCAGAATCAGGAAAAGGATGTTGCTGTGGTGTCATTAGGCACTGCGCCGTAGAGAGTGAGATTTACCTCCATCTCCTGGCCATTGCGATTGATAACCATAGTGATCTGGTCATTAGCGCTATGGTTAGAGATGATCTCTACTACCTCATCGCCATTATCAATGGTCTCTCCGTCAATAGAGATGATGCGATCACCGGCACGTAATCCAGCATAAGCGGCATTAGAATCAGCATTGACCTGATAGATATAGCAACCGTATTCATTAACGCCATAGCTGGCAGCAGTACGTTCGTCATTGATATCGACCAAGACTACGCCCAGGGTTACGCCACGGTCGGTCACATAGCCGTAATTGAGCAGGTCTTCAATAATTCCTTTGATATCATCGATCGGCAGCGCAAAGCCGAGTCCTTCTACACCGACCTCACTGGCCTTGGCATTGACCATACCGATCAGTTCACCCTGGCGGTTGAACAGTCCGCCGCCACTGTTGCCGCTATTGATTGCTGCACTGGTTTGCAAAACAGTGAAAGTGCCCTTATCCTCAATAGTGACTTCACGATCCAAAGCAGAAATGATGCCTTCTGTTACCGATCCACCTAATTCACCGAGCGGATTACCGATAGCCACTACAGAATTGCCTACTTTTAGATCATCTGAGCTGCCAAAGACAACAGGAGTCAGTTCACTGGTAGGCTCAATCTTGATGATGGCGACATCGCTTTCCTCATCTGATGCCACTACTGAAGCCTGGTAACTCTCACCATTACGCAGGCGCACAGCTATAGTCTCAGCACCTTCGATCACATGGTAGCAAGTCAGGATATGTCCGCTATCGCTGATGATGATACCTGAACCCGCGCCAGGCACCAGATAAGAAGAGTTACCAAACCAGCTCCAACCATTAACCTCAGTTTCCGTGGAGATCTCTACGATCGAGTCAGCACAGAGCTCGGCAACATCGGAGATCGAAAGATCCTCTCGGTCATCAACACCAGTGCCAGTGGTATCCACACTGCGGTACAGTACTGTAGTACCTGTTTCCGCCAACATCTGATCAAGATTATTGGCCAGTCTATCCTCTATTTTATCGGCAGCCAACAGCCCGCCGCCAAAGCCGGCTAATCCTACTAAAATTAAACCCACGATAACAGAACAAATAATTCCTACTTTCCGTTTGCCGGAGCCTTTGCCGACTTCTTTGACTTGCGTATAATAATGACCTTGTTCAGAGGAGTTCTTGTTATCATGACCAGTTGACTCTGTGGCCCCCTGAGCAGCGGATGCATTGTCAGTAGCGTCTTCTACGCTGACTGCTTGGACATCAATATCAGCATATAAGGCGTCCGTGTCGTTGCTGCCAGTGGAGGCAGTGTCGTCATGAGGTATTTCGTCCGCAGTGAAATGGTACTCTCCCTGCTCCTCCGGTGCAGATTCCCAAGGTGCTCTTGGTTGGTCTTGACGTCTCTCCTCGCTCATTTGTTATCCCTCCTTGGTGCAAGTTTGATTAATACTTTTTACTGCAGTGATTTTAGCATATCCAGGTGATGTGACAACTATTTGAATACCACGCAAAAATACCATGAATTCCCTGAAATCCTTTTATGGAAAAGTATTTCTTAGCCAAGAATACCTTGCATAGCCTATTTTTTTCTTCTATAATAATAGAAGAATTTGCTATAAATCAGATTATTACCAAAAAAGATGAAAAAAGAGTGAAAGATGCCCTTTTCCTCTGGTAAATTTCTTGCTTTAGTTATACAATGCTTGCCATCAAGGGCAGGAAGGTAGGAGAATTCAGCTTATGACATATGCAGACCAGATTTTTAAAGAAAATTGCCGCGAGATCATCGATCACGGTTGCTGGGATAAAGACGGCGAGGTGCGTCCCCGCTGGGAAGATGGTTCTCCTGCCTATACGATCAAGCGTTTTGGCATTATCAACCGCTATGATCTTTCTGCTGAGTTTCCTATCCTCACGCTGCGTAAAATCAATTTTTCGGCAGCTCTCGATGAGATATTCTGGATCTGGCAGAAGAAGTCCTCTAATATAGCTGATCTCGGTTCTCACATCTGGGATTCTTGGGCAGACGAAAACGGCAGTATCGGTAAAGCTTATGGTTATCAGCTAGGCGTTAAGCATCAATTTCCCGAAGGTGAGATGGATCAGGTTGACATGCTGCTCTATAGCCTGCAACATACGCCGCTATCTCGCCGCATGGTCAGCAATATCTTTGTTCATGCTGACTTGCATGAGATGAACCTCTACCCCTGCGCTTATAGCCTGACGCTCAATGTCAGCGGCCGGAAGCTCAATGCTATTCTCAACCAACGTTCTCAGGATATGCTGGTAGCGAATAACTGGAATGTCATCCAGTATGCGGCATTGGTAATGATGTTTGCCCAGGCCTCTGGTCTTGAAGCAGGCGAACTGGTGCATGTGATAGCGGATGCGCATATTTATGACCGCCATATTCCGCTGGTAGAAAAGCTGTTGGAGCGCGAACCTTATCCCGCCCCTCAGCTAAGTATTGATAACTCCATCAAGGATTTTTATGCTTTTCGTCCGGAGCACTTTGTTTTAGAAAATTATCAATGCCATCCTTCGATAGGAAAAATACCCGTTGCGGTATAAAATCGTTATATGTTAATATACTGTGGTCGGATAGAAGTTTCACTAATAGATAACCGCTAAGCAGAAAGAAAGAAAAGAGGCCAAAATCATGAATCTGATCGCTTCCGTGGATAACAACTGGGGTATCGGTTATAAGGGCCGTCTGCTCTGCCGCATACCCGAAGATATGCGTTGGTTCAAAGAACATACGACTGGTAAAGTTGTAGTAATGGGTCGGGCTACGCTCGAATCCCTTCCTGGCAGCAGACCGCTGGCGGAACGGGTCAATATCGTCATTTCCGCAGACGCTAATTTCTTTGCTCCCGGATGCACCGTGGTGCGTACACCGGAAGAACTACTGGAGGTATTGGAACAGTTCGATACCAATGATATCTATGTTATTGGCGGTGCCTCAGTCTATGCGATGATGATGCCCTACTGCCATTACGCTTATATCACCAAGATCGACCACCAGTTCCCCGCCGACCGCCATTTGGCCAATCTGGATAATCAGCCGGGCTGGGAACTGATCAGTGTTTCTGAAGATAAACATCATGAAGATATCTGTTTCCGCCACTGCATCTATAAGAATGCTATTTCCCCGGAAGAAGAAGAATAAAACGCAGCCAGCTGCTTTGTTAAATGGATGTTAAACTTTTTAATGAAGAGGATATGAATTTTTAACCAAAAATTCATATCCTCTTTAAGTTCATTTAAGGTAGATATATTATCATAATAACCGTAGAGCGGAAAAACTTTAACTTTCGCCTACAATCATTAATCATGACGATATTATCACCATCTCCGCAGTCATATTCCCGAAGCCGAATGAACCTCGCGGCTGATATGACTACTGCCTTCGGAAATGGCTTGACCCAAGCATGAAGGTCCTACCCCGCGATCCTTTATGCCATGACCTGGGGCGGGCCGCAAGCGATAAGTCCCGCCCCCTTTCCCCCCTAGATTACCCCATGGAGATAAATAGACAGCAATGACGGACATCATGTCCGTCATTTTGCTGAGAAGGAGTTATTTATTATTGTATAAGATACACTTTTTTCTATAAATGCATCTATTCTATTCATCTCTAACCAGTATGGATTTCTACCGTCAATCCACAAGTGGTTAAAGCAACAACCCGTTATAGAGATTAAGACCAGTGATAATAGCTAGCCAATGGTTGCGATCATCACTGCTTTGATAGTATGCATGCGGTTTTCCGCCTCATCAAAGACCTTACTGCGTGGGCTGAGGAAGACCTCATCCGTTACTTCACGGATATCATAGCCGCGCTCCATCTGTTCTTTGGCCATAGTAGTCTCAAAATCATGGAAGCTAGGCAAGCAATGAAGGAAAATGCAATCTGGGTTGCCGGTCGACTCCATCAGTTTTTCAGTCACCCGGTAAGGGGTCAACAGCTGCACCCGCTCAGGTATCTTATCCTCTTCACCCATGGAGGCCCAGATATCAGTATAAATAGCATCGGCTCCCTCCAATACTGCTGGGTTAGAGGAAATGGTGAAGGTAGCTCCGGTCTCTTCAGCCACTGCTTCACAGCGGGCTAATACTTCCGGCGCCGGAGCTAGCTCCTGCGGACCAAAGCCAATATAGCTCATCCCCATCTTAGCGCAGATATACATCAGGCAATAAGCAACATTATTGCGGGTATCGCCGCAGAAAGCCAACCGCACTTGATTGAGAGGTTTATTGATATTTTCTTCGATAGTCATCACATCAGCTAATGCCTGGGTCGGGTGGTCAACATCAGTAAGCCCATTCCAGACCGGTACTCCGGCATATTTAGCGAGATCTTCAACCACCTGCTGGTCATAACCGCGGTACTCGATACCATCATAGAAGCGTCCCAGAACCTTGGCCGTATCAGCCAAGGATTCCTTTTTCCCCATCTGCGAGCTTTTGGCATCAAGAAAAGTGACATGTGCTCCCTCATCCAGGGCAGCCACCTCAAAAGCGCAGCGGGTACGGGTAGAAGTCTTTTCAAAGAGCAGAACAATATTTTTGCCCTTCAAAACCTCGCTATGGAGCCCCGAGCGCTTACGCGCCTTCAGATCATGCGCCATATCGAGCAGGTAACGCACCTCCTGCGTAGAGAAATCCATGATGGAAAGAAAACTTCTGCCTTTTAGATTGATCGCCATAAGGACACTCCTTTTCGTATAATCTTGCACAAGCGTTTAGTTGATTATTTTAGATACCACCTATAATAACATACTATTGCCTAAATGTGAATACTTATTTTTATTAAATTTAACCAATATTCATACCAAGAAAAACATATCTATCTAAAACGGGAAAATTTCCCACAGCAAAAAACGATTTGACAAACGGCGGACAAAAATTTATCCTTAGAAGAAGGAGGAACGAGTCATGAAGAAAATGCTTATCAGTATGCTCCTGATTCTGGGGCTTATCTTTACCCTTAGCGCCTGCTCTAATGAGGCCACTGATTCTCCGGATGGGACAGGCATCGGCCAAGTCACCGAGATCGAGACTATTTATATCGGCGCACTTTTCCCCAGCAGCGGCGCTCAGGCAGAGCTGATCGCTGATCTGCAGGCAGCGATGCTGGTAGCAGCAGATATCATTAATAATTCTCATGATATCGAGTGGGATCTGGCTCAAAATGCCGGCTTGGCCAACTATGGTCATGCCAAAGTGGAAATCGTTTTCGCGGACTGCGGAGTCACCGCCGCTTCGGCACGGGTGGCAGCAGAAGAGCTGATCAGCCAAGGGGTCTCGATCATCACCGGTTGCTATGACTCAACCCTCACCGCAGCTGTTGCAGAGGTTTGCCAGAAGCATGGCATCCCGATGATCAGCGGCTCTGCCAGAGACGATAGCCTGACTGATGGCGAACAATCTTTTGCTTCCGTATTCAACCGCATCGCCATGTCAAGCATTCAGGAGACGGATCTTTTCCTCAATTATCTCAATCAATATAACCTTACTACCAGTGCAGGGATTCAGAGTGCGGCCATCGCCTATATCAACAATGATTATGGCAACACGGCAGCTGAATATCTAGAGACCAGTTTGAACAATAACGGTCTGCAAGTGGTAGCAATAGTTGGCTATGACGCCAGCAGCACAGACTTTGCAGAGCCGGCTTCCCGAATGATCGCCAATGCACCTGATGTCATCTTTCAAATCAGTTCTACCAATGATCTGATCGGGATGGCGCAAGTTTATCAAGGCGCCTCTTTCACCCCGGACTTAGCCTTGTGCTACAGCGGTGGGTTTCAGCAACAGGAGTTTTTGACTGCAGCAAGTGAGCTGGGAGTAGAGTTCTATAGCGGTGTCATGGTTTGTCCGGATATCCTCTATGATGATGGTGATCCGGAAACCACTGACGCCAAAGAAGCTGCTGCCGATATCTTCTCCTATATCGATCAGCTCTACCGCCAGCGGACTCAGCAAGGAATGGATACCTCCGCTTATTTAGAATTCGCTTCTATTATCGTAGCTGCCCAAGCAGTGGATGCTGCCGGAACCACTGATCCAGAGACCCTTAATACGGTGCTCAAGGAAACATCCTTCGCTGCGCCATATCTCTTCTCCGGCACTATCGATTTCGATGAGCAGGGGCAAAACAGTATTTCCTCTGGCTATATCGCCACTATTTATGGGGGAAGATACCAATGGGTTTTCAGCCCAGTGAATACAGAACAAAATTCTTTGGCCAATTAAAAGGATTTTATCTTTTCTCACCGAAATATGTCTTATTGCTATTTTGAAAAGCTGCTGGCCAATTACCCGCAGCTTTCTTAATGAGCGGGCTAAGGTATGCCCTGATGCTGTTTATCATTATCAATATTTCGTGGGAGCGGATCTGGCCTGGTGGCCGGCCTGGACTTCAAATCCAGTGTGAGGCAGTGATCCTGTCTTAGGTGTGTTCGATTCGCACACGTTCCCGCCAAAAAGCTCTCCGATACTAGCGTAACTGTTTTGCTAGTGTCGGAGAGCTTTTATT
>CALYAP010000001.1 GCA_944393575.1 uncultured Clostridia bacterium | reverse complement strand
ACTGCTGATATCTCTATCAGCTTCGCTTTTTCTTGGCTTGTGTTACTGTTCAGTTCTCAAAGACCTTCTTGCTTTCGCCCGCCCCGGAAGCTCCCTCCCGCAGCGCGCTTTGCTAGTATAGCATTTTTCGCCACCCGCTGTCAAGCATAAATTTCTAAAAAAAGCAAAAAATTTTTCTCTAGTTGCCTGCCTTGTCCCCAACCCCTAGATATAGCGGTTTAGAGGGATTTTAGGGTTGCTTTAGCTTACAGTGACAGCAATTTTGCCTTGTCTGAATCTTGCTAAGGAGTAACGCTTGCCGCCGTAATAAGTGGCGGCAAAGAAAAGGCTATGCCAAATTTAAAGCTAATTTTAGCCATCTTTAGGTGAACCAACAAGGATGAATCCACCCCCAACCACTATCCGGCAATCAACAGTTCCAACATTTGTATGTCAACCCAGACCCAACAGCTATTTTCACTCAGCAGCCTGATGCAGTAACCGGGAGCCAGAAAACAACCTACAGACGCATCTACTCGGCAACCGGCGTCTGAAGAATAGCCTCCCAGACAGTCGCTCCCCGGCAGCCGGTGTCTGCGATTCAACCTGAGGACGGCGCTGCCATCATTCGATGAGCAATACTGCTCCGCCAAAACCGGCAATCTCCAATAGCGGGAAGCCCCTGACGATGACTAAAATTATTGCTTCGTTTATTTGTAATATTGATATATTAAATAACAACCACCAACAAATTGTAGGGTTTTCCTATCGCTATTATGCTTTAGGTAAATTATATTATATATAAGGAAGAAAGACCATAGCCAGCCGCCGCACTGCTGTTATCACTGCAAATGCTGACGCGAACAAACTGCGGAGCACAAAGCAATATAACCACTTATAATATAACCGTCCACGATATAGCCACTCATTGACTGTAACAGTAGCTTGACGGTCTGTAAAAATTTCCGCTGATTCAAATATTCTTAAACATATTGACAAAAATCATTATTTCTGATATAATTTTCATGTAACCAGAGAAACTCTTCTTTAATACTTTTTGCTATCAAAAGTATTTTCTAGAAGAGTATTCGCTAAAATCACTAGCAAGGGCTATGAGTTCACACCTCACAGCCTCAGCATCAGGTGTACACAGCACCATACGCAACCGGAACACTAACGGTATGTTTATTATGTACATGCCGCAAATGTTTGACAAAAGCTTTTCCGTGCGGGCGTGCTGCCTGCGCGGATTTTTCTTTTATACGAAGGTTCCCTTCGTCACAATAAAATACTGCTGGCAGGACCGGGAGTTCACACCTCCCAGCCCCTGCGCGGGTGTACACAGCACCACAACGCCGCCGGAAACCCAGCGCCAACAGCATCAGGTAGTATACCATATTTTCTTATTTTTTTCAAGATACTAAAGAATTATGGGTTTCATATACTACACTGGCTGCTCAGTGAAGGGGTGAAAAGCGGCCAGTCATAATATCTAACGATAATTATGATCTGCGCAGGGTAGCGGCAAATGCCCTGCGCAGACATTTTATTATGGCGAAGTTTTAGGGCACCGATCACTGGGTCCCCTCCCCTATGGAGGGGACCGGCGCATTTAGGGAGAGGCAGGAGACCACGCCAGTGCAACATTAATCCCCTTGACAGAAAAAATCGGCCATGCTTTAATAGAGGCAACTAGGCCAAGAATGAGCAAACATTATTCAAGCGGGTGACTATTATGAAGAATTTCGCGCAAGAACGCTTCGACCATGCGCAGGAGCTAATTTACCAGGCAGGGAAAGTCCTCTATCAGGCCAAGCTGGAACAATCTGCTATCTCCGAAAAAAGCGGACATCAAGATCTGGTGACCCGCTGGGATCAACAGACCGAACAATTTTTGCGCCGCAGCATTCTAGCAGCTTATCCTGATGACGCGATCGTCGGCGAGGAATATTCGTCCATGGGCGGGGAATCTGCGGCCATGGCTGTGAATAACAGCTGCACCTGGTATATCGACCCGATCGACGGCACCACCAATTTTATCAATCAGCACCGTCATTATGCCATCTCTATCGGCTGCTATCAGGCCGAGGAGCCGCTCTTTGGCCTGGTGCTGGATGTAGAGCAACAAGAGCTCTACTGGGCTTGCCGCGGCGAAGGTGCTTTTTGCAATGAGACACAGCTCCACACCTCACAGCGGGAGCAGATTTCCCAGCTGCTGCTCAACACCCCGGGCGTGCTCTATACCTTTCTCAAACCGCATTCCTGCCGAGACGGTCTGATCCGCCTGGCTCACGATGTGCGCGGTGTGCGCAGCATGGGCTCGGTGGCGCTGGAACTATGCGCAGTGGCAGCCGGAGAGAGCGATCTTCTGGTGGCGATGCGTTCTTCTCCCTGGGATCACAATGCCGCACGCATTATCCTCAATGAGGCCGGCGGCAGTATCTGCGCTTTGAGCGGACAGCCGCTGCCATTGGATAGCGCCAGCCCGATCTTGGCCGCCAACAGCCAGAGCCTGCTGCAAAAAATCTGGCGCGAATATTGCCAGGGAGAATAATGACAAATTTTATCTATATAGGCAGCAGAGCAGTAACCCCTGCTCCTTAAAACAATACTTTCACCCCGACAGGCTAAACACTATAAATAAAGAAAAGTACCAGTAATTCGAAAAATAGCTGTGCCGGTCATCACTGAAAACAGCTAACAGGCTACCGGCATCCAGCAGAAACCTTCACAATTCTGATGAAAGCCATAGGCAGCACATTAATCGCAAAAGAGGTAAAATCATGATCTGCACTCCTCTTACCAACAAGGCGCTACGGCTAGCCTATACCGCTCACCATGGACAGGTGGACAAGAGCGGTGTGCCATATATCTTCCATCCTTACCATTTAGCGGAGCAGATGACGGACGAGATCACTACCTGCGTAGCGCTGCTCCATGATGTGGTAGAGGATACTGACATTACCTTTGAAGAATTGGCTCAGGAATTCCCACCAGCGGTTATCGAGGCGCTGCGTCTGCTAACGCATGAAGCAGGGAAGGACTATTTTACCTATGTACGCGAGATCAAAGTTAATCCTGTGGCAAAAGTGGTAAAGCTGGCCGACCTTGCCCATAATTCTGACGAAAGCCGCTTCGCAGGCTGCGAAGATGTCACGATGGAGCAATTGACCCGCTGGCGGAAAAAATATGCTAAGGCCAAGGCGATTTTGCTGGAAGATGAAGATAGATTGATAACAAACAAGACTGATTTTTACTCATGGTGATAACCTTGCTGATAATAACAAAAGAGTACCCTTTGGCCTTAAGCCAAGGGTACTCTTGCTATCTTGGGTACACAACTGTGCTAAAACAACTATTCTCTCTTTTCTGTATTTGGATCCTGGTCGCTGGAACTCATCTCTGCTACTACTGAATCTGATAGCGGCAGTTCTGCTAGAGATAAATCCTCCGCCATGGCTGCTTCTGCTGCCAATGTTTCTCCTTGCTCCATAACCAATACCTCTTCCTCATGAGGAGCCATCGCCTCTGGCGCTATTCGCTCCTGTTCTGCCAATGCTGGTGCCACCAGAGGATCCTCCGCTGGCGCCTCAGCTGCTGAGATATCCTCTTCTGTTATCATCTCCATTGGCTCAATATCACTAGCTGGCTGCTCTTCCTCTGGGGAATCAGCCTCTTTCTTTTGGCCGATTTTCTGAATGATACCGATGATCTGGCCGGAGA